>CAMEGH010000040.1 GCA_945916045.1 uncultured Candidatus Saccharibacteria bacterium | reverse complement strand
TACGTCCGAAGAAACCACGTCGATTGCTTAGTGCGTATCCGCCGACAAGCGTTGCACCGGCTGCTACCATCACACCGGCTAGCAAGGCGTAGAGAGCCATGTTTTCACCAGTTTCTGGAAGCGTTTCGCCTTCAGTTTGCTCCATCTCAGACTGCAATGGACCACAGTTCAAGCCACCTTCAGCCATCGAAGCTTCTACACTCAGTGGGAAGAGGGCGGTGTCGACAACGTTCACTTCTGGAAGAAGTACACTACTGCTACCGGTCGACATCTTAAAGCTTAGGAGCGAGCCAGCTGCGCTTGCGTGTGTACCGTCAGCCGCAACATCTTCCTGGATGTTTTCAAGAGCAATTTCGAACTGCACAAGACCTTGTGATGGGTCAATCACACCGATCAAACCTGGGTCAAAATCTGGCAACAGTTCTGAACCTGGCAACGTGTTAATGATCTGATTGATCAAGCCCGCGCCTGTGTTCACGAATCCATCGGTGCTCAGTACAATCGGCGTACCGTCGCGTGGCACTTCGATTTCTGCACCGGCAAAGGTTACAGCAACCGTTGGAGCATCGTATTGCACTGATGCGCCACCAGGCTTACCGTCGGCCGTTGCACTTAGGCTCCAGTCGTTACCGATCGAAATGCCAAGGTAGTCAGTTACGTTGATAGTTGTGCCATTCGCTGTGGCAATAGACTGAATTGCACGATCATCTGAACCTTCTAGCTCAACAAGCTGCGTAGTTGAGGTTGTCTTGAAGTTGTCATTTATATCAAGCAATGCGCCGATATTGAAGGTGCTACCAAGCAAGCCTGGAAGTTCGAAATCACCAGCCGTAAAGTGTCCAGCGTCTGACGATGCAGTTGCAAGTGGTAGCAAGCCATTGTCTGCAGGTGCACACTGGTCAGCTTCCCAGGCAGTATTTGCCGATGTTTGCATCAAACCAAGTGACAAGAACGGCGAAAGGTCAATATCAAGCAGTGATTCTTCTGCGCTCGGACCTGCTACTGGGCTACTTACTGATGTAGGAGCAATATCTGCAAAAGAGAAAGGACCAATATTACCCTTTCCGATTTCTGCTGTTGCATGAGAAGCATTTTCTACTTCTGAGTTTGTTGATGCAGTTGTTGAGCCAAGTTCGACACTAGCTAAGCGAGTTTGACCACCAAGAAGCGGGTTACCCGATCCAACTACATTTTCCATATCAAGAAGGTTAAAATACCCTACTGATGAGCTTGCTTCTGCGCTAAACGCCACAGGGGTACGAGCCTGCTGCGCACCGGCGCTACCGCCAAGAGCCATGAAGCCTGCTACACTTGTTATTGCCAATGCACCAGCTAGAACTACACGAGTAGCCTGAACCGCGTACGGATTATTTTTTGCGTTTGTTAGTTTCATTTTCGTTTACCTTTTTGAGAATGTTAGAATTTTATTTTATGTAAATCGTTTGCTTTTATATATGTATGATTTACAAAAATTTGTTTTGCTCTATTTCTATATGACTATTTTGTTTTGCTTTTCCCTCACCTTGTCTATTATCAAAGTAGTCCTTGGCTACGAAAAATCCGTAACTGTTTTTACCCACTACTTACCTGTTAATACCCCCATAGTACCTGACTGAAAATAAAAACGCAAGCATTTTGTAAAAGATTTTTTATTTTCTTATAAATACCCCTTGCACTCGCACCATAAAACGTTTATACTTATCTATAACAAGCTTACATATATAAGGTAAGTAGTATGGGTAAAATAAAAACAATACAAAAAAAGGAGCTGTGGCATGGCGCTACACATACATAAAAAATACAAATTAAAGCTATTTGGCGTATTAACGCCAGCATTTTTATTAATAGCCGGGGGTGGCTATTTGGCAAGCTTATTACTTTCGGCTAGCCCTGCTGTTCCGGCAGTCGTACAAGCGTTAGATGAATGGAATGCCCCGGTTGAAAAGCCAAAGGTAGGCGAAAACCGTATCTATGTTCCATCAATCAAGCAGAACATTGAATTTAAAACGGGCGGCGAAGACACCTTAAATAACTTTTCCTGGTGGCGTCACCCGGAACGCGGTAATCCAGTCGATGGCGGAAACTTCATCCTTTCAGGCCACCGCTTCTCTATCGGGCTCACGCAAGCAGAAACCACGCGCAAATCACCGTTCTTCAACATCGATCACGTACAACCAGGTAATCACCTCTACGTCGACTACGAAGGCAAACGCTACAAATACGAAATCGTTGAACGCTTCCAGGTTGAACCAACTGGCGTAGAAATCGAAGATCCAGTCCCGATGAACGACCCCGACCAACACATTCTTACGCTCTATACCTGCATGATAGGTGGAGCCGACGAAGGACGAGACGTACTTATCGCCAAAAAAGTCGCCGATGATGTGCACTACACAATAGAAATGGAAGAGTAGCCGAGCGCTACTCTTTCTCTTTACCGAGCTTGGATTCTAGGTACGCTTCTGCGAATCCATCAATCTTGCCGTCCAGTACCTTCTGGGCGTCTTTTTCTTCATATTTTGTGCGCGTATCCTTCACAAGCGTGTACGGATGCAGTACGTAATTGCGAATTTGCGACCCCCAACTAGCGCTCTCGCCCGCTTGCAAATCGCTGATTTTTTCGGCGTGCTGCTCTTCTTTTAATTGCGCCAATTTTGAACGCAAAATCTTCATCGCCGTCTCTTTATTCTGAATTTGGCTACGTTCGTTTTGAATCGCCACCACAATGCCGGTTGGCAGGTGCGTAACGCGCACAGCAGAATCGGTCGTATTGACACTTTGCCCGCCGTGGCCGCCCGCGCGGTACACATCAATTTTTAGATCATTTTGGTCGATCTGCACCGCTTCTGGCTCATCAATTTGCGGCAAAATTTCTACCAGCGCAAAACTGGTTTGGCGCAAATTATCGCTATTAAACGGGCTCAGGCGCACCAGTCGGTGCACGCCGTGTTCGCTACGCAATTTCCCGTACGCATACGGCCCGGCAATTTCTAATACAGTCGTTTTAAGCCCCGCCTCATCACCCGTTGAACGTTCAATATTGCTGGTTTGCATGTCGGATTTTTCCGCCCAGCGCAAATACATTCGCTCTAACATTTCGGCAAAATCTTGCGCGTCAGTGCCGCCCACGCCGGCGGTAATGCGCAAAATTGCATCATACGAATCAAACTCGCCGTCAAACAAAAGCGCTTTTTTTAGCTCGGCAAATTGCGCCGCCATCGCATCAATCTGTGCTTCAAGCTCGGGCAACATATCGTCGTCGCCAAGCTCCAACAATTCGCCAATATCCGCCAGCTGCATTTTTAGCGCTTGCCATGGCTGCACCAAATTTTGCTGCGCTGCAAATTTTTTGTTGAGCGCCGTTGCTTCAGTCGGATTATTCCAAATTTCTGGGCGCGCTAATTCTTGCTCGAGCTGCGCCAAATTTTGCTGCTCGGCGTCAATCGCCAGCTGCGCGTACACCGCGGCAAATTCGTCTTGCAGTTGGGTAATTTTTTTATGAATCGGATCCATTACGCTCCTTTTTAGCTGGCTCAGTCGTTGTTGTTACGGATGATTTTGTAGCAGATTTTGGCGGGAAAAACTGCGCTTCCATTTCATTTAATTGCTGCAAACGCCGCACCAAAAACGGGTGGCTGCTAAACGTTTGCGTAAACCGATTAAACGTATTTTCGGTGTTATACACCTGCCACTGCTGCGCCACGTCGTTGAACGCCGGCGCCATATCCGGCCCAATATGAATCGCCACCAGCGCGTCGCGCACTTTTTGCTTATCGCCCAAATATGCCAGTGCCAAACGGTCGCACGTCAGCTCGCAGCGGCGGCTCCAAAAATCCAGCATCCAACTAAACAGCAGCCCAAAAATCGGCAGCATCCGCAAAAAGCTCGCGTACGTCCCCATTTGCGTGTGGCGATATTTAATATGCGCCATTTCGTGCACAATAATCGCCTTCAATTGTTCGTCGCTCGTCCAGCGAATCGTCCCAGAATTGAGCACAATCGTGTACGGTTTGGCAAATCCAAACGCAAACGCGTTCATAATTGGATCTTGTGTGACCATAATTTCTACCGATGGCATGTGCAAATCTTTAGCAACTTTGTTGGCCCATTCACGCAACCACGCGTGCGCGCTATATTCAATATGCAGCGCATTTGCCAAATACATTTGGCGCATCATTCGAATCATCACCAGCACAAAAAATACGGCGGCAAACGCAATAAATACCAGGTCAAAATTTTCAAAAAACAGCGCAACTACCAGTGGCAAACCAGTGTCCACGAGCGAACTGTTTGTGCCGCGCGCTTCAGAAATCACCCAAAGCGTAAAAAGTAATGGCGCCGCCAAAATACCAATGCACGCCGCAATAATCGCCCAAAAAAGCGTGTAATCGCTAGAACGATGTGCCTGCTGAACCGCCGGGTGCTCCGGGGTTCTGGAAGCGGTCGGTGGCGTCGGCGTACTGGTTGCTGTCATGCGGTGATCCTCCCTTTGCTCTCGCTAGTATAGCAAAAAGCGCCAAAATTAGGTAGATGACGGCCGTGACGCAAATTACCACAATCAGCGGTATCGCCAGCACCGCCACAACCGATTGCACCGCGCCCGGAATAAACACCGCCGCCACAGATGACATTTGAGTTGAAACGGCCAACGCCAGCGCCAATACCAATAGTGTGCCTGCCGCGCCGTAAAACGCGCCTTTTGCCCAGCGCATCCAGCGCGCCGCAGATTTTAGCTGCAAAAACGCCAACGCGCCGGTAATTAGCGCCAAGCTAATCATCGTCATAAAACCATGGCGCAACACCCAATACACCGCCTGCACCAGCGATTCAAACGCGCCCGTTACGCTGTCGGGCAACGTTGGCTCCACCGCCAAAAGCCCGCCGCGCGACGCTTTGGCGCCTTCAATTTGCACCTCTTCTGTGTCGCGGCCAAGTTCGCGCGCCAACGCACGGCGCTCTTCGGTCAAATCGATCGCCGTTACCGGGCTGTCGCGCTTGTTATTCAGCCATTTGTAATTTTCAGTAACGTAGTTTTCCACCTTATACTGCACAACTTCGGGCGTGGCAATTTTGCGGACCGCAGCTTCAATATGCGCCCGCGAAATGTCTGTTTCAGCCGCAGTTTGCACGGTCGTATACACCAAAAGTTGCTGTACAATCGCTTCACTAGCAACATCATACGCCTTGGAATTTTCGAGCTGCTTGTTGACCGATTCCGCGCTCGACAGCCAAAACGTGGCGTAAATTGTAAACGGCAACAGTAGTAGCGCGATATAAAAAAATACGCGACACAGCGATAATAAAAAAGATTTTCCGGCGATTTTTGCATTCATATCACTAGTGTAGCACTATTTTGCTAAAGCTTTAACTGCTTTTATAAACTGCTCGCCGCGATCTTTGTAATTTTTGAACATGCCAAAGCTTGCGCAGGCCGGGCTCAGCACTACCACATCGCCCGGTTGTGCGTGTTTGGCCGCCACTTGCACGGCATCTTGCATCGTAGTATTTTGTAGAATTGTGTATTCCACCTCTGGTGCCCAT
>CAMEGH010000039.1 GCA_945916045.1 uncultured Candidatus Saccharibacteria bacterium | reverse complement strand
ATTGTTTTTGCTTTACTGATCATGTATTTAATTTTTCTTTCATATTAGTTATCCGCTTATTCTAAAATATACCACCAGGAATGATAAACTGCAACAACATATACATCGCCGCGAACACTACAAGCCCAATTGTAATATTTACCATCAGTGTTTTTGCTTTCTTGACGCGATCTTGATTGTCGCCCGCCGATGAGTACATCATGCCAGCGTAAATAAGCCCGCCCACCGCAGCGATTCCTACAAATGCCACAGCAATATTCAAAAATACGTTCAGCAATACCCAAATTGGCGAAGCGGCAATACCCGTGCCAGTAGGGGACGGGCACGCAACATACGCGGTATCGATGCCGCCACAACGGGAAGTGCCTGCGATTGAAGTTGTATCGAGCTCTGGCGGTTCGGGTTCGGGAATTTCAGACATATCAATATCGTCGGGCTCGTCGGGGATTGGCTTTTCTGCGTTCACGCCCGCCATGCACGCAACGTACACTTCGTCGTCATCGTCACCCGCGCCGCAGTCTTCGCCTTCGTAGCCTTTTTGGCACGCTTCGCGCCGCGCCGATTCTTGGTCGTCAATATTACGACTATAGCGGGTATTGCAAAAAAACTTGTCCGCTTCAAGCGTTGTGGCCGTTTGCGCGCTCGCAGTATTCGTCAACGAAAACCACCCGCCCGCTACTGTTGCGGCCGTTGCTACAAAAAGGAACAAGGCCTTTTTCATACTGTGTGTATTATATTATTGCTCATGTGGGCGAATATCCTCTGTTTAGTAGTATATAAAAACTCCATTTTAAGCACAAGCAATGCGGCGTTTGTTTGCTATACTACATATATAATGAGTTTGTTTCGCGCATGGCGGCGCCTCGTACCAAAAAAAGGTTGGGTAAAACAGCGTAGCCTGGCTATGCTTTTTTTGGTGTTTGTCGCCGGTGGTTCGCTCGTAGCGCCGCTTACGCCAGCCGCACATGCGTTTAATGGAAACGATGCTCAAACCAGAATGATCGACAGCGAACAAAATAACGGATGTGACGTCAGTTATCTTAGCTGGCTCATCTGCAATCCGTCGCGAATTTTTGGCAGCCTAGCAGATGGCCTTTTTGCCATCCTTGAACACCTACTGCGCGTCGAACCAATGACCCGCCAATCCGAAGGCGGCGAAGCGCTCTACCAAATTTGGAGCGCCTTTCGCTCAATCGCCAACATCGTCTTTATTATCCTTATTTTAATGGTAATTTGGTCGCACGTTACAGGGGTGGGAATTTCTAACTACAATATTAAGCGGATTTTGCCACGGCTCATTGTCAGCGTTATTTTGATCAATTCTTCCTATTATATTGGCCTTTTGATCGTCGATCTTTCGAACGTTTTGGGAAATTCCATCAAAGCGGTGCTCGATTCTGTGGCGGCGTCGATTCCCGTATCCGATGCGTTTAACGGCGTTGGTAATGTTATTGCGCTAATTCTTGGCGGAGTGGTTTCGCTGGTGTTGATTTTTATGTTTGCGTCGTCGCTTTTGCCGTTGCTGATTTCGGCGATTACTATTTTGCTGACGGTGGTATTGATTTTGGTGGCGCGCCAAGTGGTAATTATTGCGCTCATCATTATTTCGCCGATTGCGTTTGCGCTTAATACGCTGCCAAATACGCAAAAATGGTTTTCGAAATGGTGGTCAACATTATTTACGGCGGCCATGGTGTACCCAACTATTGCGCTTTTAGCCGGCGGCGGCGGAGTAGCGGCAAATATTATTCGCTCGGGGGCGGGGGATTCGTATACGTCGGCGGCGCTTATTTTGGCGATGCTGGCGATTGCGGCCGAAATCATGCCATTAATATTGATACCAAAATTTGTTCGCTCCAGCACCGGTATGCTCGCCGGCATTGCCAACGCCGCCAGCAAAATTAGCAAGGGCGCCATGAGTCCGGCGCAAGAACACTCAAATTTGCGCGCAGACCGCAGGCGCTACGAAAAAGGCATTAAAAACCTCAACAGAAAAGGGCCGATTGGCACACTTGCACGCGGCAACGCACGCTACGCGGCGTACAAACGAAAACTAGAAAACGAACTAAAACCTGGTTCAGCTACCACCGGCGCCACCGTGTATGACAAATTCGAAGCAGCCAACGCCGAAAGTATTGGCGCAGGCGCGGCAAAAGATATCAAAGATGTCAAACGGCGCGAACGCAGGGCAAATGAAGTGAAAAATATGATCGAAGGGCGCATTTTGCAACTCGATATTGCTGACGTTGAAGCCGCCGAAGCGGTTATTAAGCATAATAATTTATCGACGTCTGACTTACAAAATATCATTTCCGACCCAAATGCCAACCGCAATATGCAAAATGCGGCGCTTCGGCAGATCGGCAAAACTGGCGATGCAGATATTATTGGTGATGCGATGGAAAAAGTGGAACAACTCAACCAAGACCAAGACGAAAAAAGCGCGCAATTTATGCGGCGAATGCTGGCAGATGGGGTAAACTCGAGCAACGCCAGCGAACATTCTACGCACCTTGGCAGCGAAACTATGCGCGAATATTACGAAGGTAGCCACCGAACAGGGCATTCTACCGGCAACGTTGCCGACAATTTGCGTGTGCATGCCGCCAGCCGCGGCCGCTACACGCCGCAACGGCTTTCGAGCGAGTCTGCAGGAAATATCGCACGGCTCGATAGCCTTAGCAACCAAGGCCATCTTACTGCCGCAGCGCAGCAAAACTTGCAAAAAGGCAAAGCCAAAATCCAAGGCAGCGGCACGCTTCGTTCTAACATGGGCGGCAAGGCAAAACGCGCGCTTGATGGCGCCACATTTAGCGGGCCAGCCCGGCAGCCGGCGCCTCAATCCCGATAACCTACCATAAGCCTTTTATTTTCCTCTCATTTAAGCGATAATAGAGCTAACGCTTATGGGAAAGATACGGCTGATTTGGGGGGTATATGTATTCATCGCTATTGCGATAGCTACTATTGTATTTCCTTCGTTTGCCGGCGCACAGGCAAATCGCAGCAAAGAATCGTACAATTGGTCGTCGTATAACGCTATTAATGCCGCGCACGGCGGCTATGCCGACCTCAACGAAACGCCAACTGGAACCGTCTTTACACAAAGTTCTGAAAACCCGCTGCAATACACCGCCACGGTTTCAAACGATGAATGCGAATCAACCTTTACACTGACGATTGATGCCGAAAATGCTTCGTCTGCAACACTTTCGGGCAGCGGCACCTGCCCAACCGGCGGCATGGATTCGCAAATTCGCATTAACAATACCCAGCGCGCTTTTGCGATCGCACAAGACGAAGAAGCCGAGCTTGAGCGGCGCTACCACACCAAAGAATGCGGCACCACCGAGCCAAATTTGCGCGAAGAATGCCGCGAAATAGCCGAGCAGACAATTCGCGAAGCCAAAGCCACCTGCATGGCGGCAAATAACTACCGCGAACACATAACGCGCGCCGACGCATATTTAACTTGCTTGGCCGAAGCGCTCGACGTTGAACGCCCAGCACAAGACAGTGAAGACAAAAGCGCTCCGCCACAAGAACCTGCCGAATGCCAAATTCCCGACCCGGGCTGGGCAATTTGCCAAATGGGCGAATTTATCGCCGGCATCACCGACTACACCTTCGAACTTTTGACGCCATTTCTTGTGGTTGAACCGCTCAACGAGGAAGTTTCGCCGGGCGAAGAAAGCGCCACCTACGAAGCGTGGCAAAATATCCGCGACATCGCCAATGTGCTTTTGGCGATCGGCTTTATTGTCATTATTTTCTCGCAACTTACCGGCATTGGCCTGCAGGCGTATCACGTTAAAAAAGGGCTGCCGCGCTTGATTGTAGCGGCGCTGCTTATTAATATTTCGTTCTTTATTTGCGCACTTTTGGTTGATGTTTCTAACATTGCTGGGCGCACCGCGCAGGATGTAACGCGGTATTTTTCTTCGAACGTTGTGTCGCAATCGTCGATTTTTACTGATTGGCGTTCAACCACCGACCGCATTATGCGCATTTCGCCAACCGACGCAAACTTCAACCAGCAAGCCACGGGTGTTGACCCAAATGCTACCGAAGACGAAACAGAAGACGACGAAGAACCTGACGAAGAAGCGCCAGAGGAAACCACCGAAGCCACCGACCCAGACGCATTTGTCGATGAAGACGAAGACACCACTATGATTATTAACGGCATAACAATCACCGGCATTGCCGTGCTTTTTGCCAATTTAGCAATCTTGCTGCCGATTATGGTATTTGCGCTTTTTGCGGTATTTGCGGCGCTGCTTATTTTGCTCTTCCGCCAAGCGCTGGTAATTATTTTGGTAGTCATTTCGCCGCTGGCATTTGCCGCCATTATGCTACCTGGCACAAAAAGCTGGTATAACAAATGGCAATCAGTGCTGATTCAACTACTGTTGGTGTACCCAATTGTGGCGCTTATTTACGCCGCTTCGCAAATTGCCGCCGAAATTATTCGCGAATCTGCCGCCAACAACGGGCACACATTAATTGCAATTTTCTCGCTTGGTATTCAGATGATTCCACTTTTTGTAACACCGCTACTGCTAAAGTTTAGCGGTAATATGATGAATAGTTTTTCTGGCATGATGCAGGGGATGTCGAATGCGCCACGCCGGGCAGCAATGTCCAAAGCAAGGGCGTTTGAACTCGAACGCAAACAAATGCGCAACGCTAAACTTCTAAGCGGCAAAGCGTTTGGGCGCCAAAGTGACACACTGGCGGCTGTCGCAAAAATTGCGCCTTCTAACGTAAAAAACGCCTTTGTAACCGGCCGGCGTCACCGCGAAGCTGACCTAAATAATATGGAAAAAGAAGCCATCGCAGACAATATGGCAAAATACCTCAAAAATGTTGACGACAAAAATCTTGTTTCCAGCATGCAAGCGGCCGCCAACGCCGAAGTCTACGATATTAATATGGGCAACATTAAGGCCACAATCGAAATGTTCCGCCGCAACGGTCTTTCGCCCGACGACGCCGCGGCAATTGCCATGAGTGCCCAAATTAACGGCCGCAACGCCACCGAAACCGAGCAGCGCGCGGCAGCGCAATTTGCCATGCAAAACCTCGATACGGAAGGTGCGCGCGAACTGCTCGCATTTGCCGGCGACAAAGACAACAACGTCGCCCAGCAAGTCGCCCAAGATATTGCCGACGAAGCCAACAACCGCAAACTCTCCAAAGAATCCTTCGAAATTTCGCAGTCGTTCCTGGGAGCAACGCGCGGCAGAGATGCCAATCAAGAAGAAGCCATGGTGCGTGGCATTAAAAGCCGCCGCCTTAGCCCAGCACAAGCGCCAAAACAAGATCCATCAACCATACGGCAAGCGCGCGAATTGCTGGCAAATCGCCCCGATATCAACCAAACCGAACGGCACGATTTTGCCGTTACGGTTGCGCGTGGTCTTGTTTCAGAAAATGTCGGTTCGGGTAAAGTGCAAACCATCGATACACTTGGTGACATTTTGAACGATTCGCTTCAGCGCGGCGACGTCACAATGGACGAAATCGCCAACGCGTTTACCGAAGGCAGCCAAAACGACAAGTCCAAGGCATTTGCGCTTCTTCAGG
>CAMEGH010000038.1 GCA_945916045.1 uncultured Candidatus Saccharibacteria bacterium | reverse complement strand
TCTGGCGGCGACGGATTTGCCGTACGCGGGCCGTTCTTTCAAAGCGCAGAAATTGACGGTGAAATTGCCTGGATGCTCGAGTATACTCTTGAAGGCGCAGACAGAGATTGCGAACTATCGCCTCTGCTTTGGCTCACTGACCCAGACGACCCAAGCAATCCCGAACGAACCGCCCAAAGCGACAACGAAACTCCGTGGACAAACGTCGACGAAGGCAGCGACATCACACAGTGCATGGTGCAAATTAACTAACCTGCGTTTTAGACTAGAAATACCCACAAAATTTTGCTACAATACCTACAAGTAAGCTTACCAGTGCCCTGCGGATGTGGTGGAATTGGTAGACACGCTAGTCTTAGGAACTAGTGCTTTCGGGCGTGAAGGTTCAAGTCCTTTCATCCGCACCAAGTGAGCTTATGAGAAAAATCGCCTTTTGGGGCGATTTTTTGTTTGCTGGAGATACACTGCTGCAAATCAGGCGTAAGTAACACTCTTGGATTCAAGTTCCTTGCGCAATGCAGCCTTCTGTCGATTCTTTTCGTCTAGCCTCGCTATAATTTTTTGCGCCTTCGTAGGACGACCCTCCGTGCGCTCACTCGACGCAGCTGGCGCGAGCCTGGGACGCTCATTTCGTAGCACTGAACGAACAATAGCTGCGGGTTGAAATTCATCAGAGTAGCCTTCCGTAAACCATTCAACATGAGATTTCTCTGTATCTGCATTCTTTCTAGGCTTTTCCATAGTGAACTAATTATGTCATAATTTCGCTAAATTAATAAATCACTCAAATCAAAAAGGCCCAGCCGTCGCTAAGCCTTTTTGCGGTAAAATACAAGGGTAGCACCAGAATAACTTCGAGCTACGTCCACCACAACGTCCCTGTTATCTCTTAGATTAACACTTTCCTCACACTTACCTGGTTTTGATAATACCATAAGCGCCCCTGGTTTGAGAAGCCCCAAAAGCCGTTCGACTGTGGATAAGTGCCGCTCAAAATCATAATACGGCGGATCGACAAAGATTACGTCGAATTTTGCGTCGGGATTGGTAGAAATCCACGAGTTGACGCGCGCACGATATAATTTGGCGCGCGCTTCGTCGAGCCCAAGCCGGTCAATGTTATTTGCGATGATTTTTTGCGGCACGCGCCCGCTTTCCACAAACGAAGCATGCGCTGCGCCGCGACTCAGCGCTTCAAGCCCGAGCGCGCCCGTACCGGCGTACGCGTCCAGCACCTCGGCGCCCTGCAATTCGTGCTGAATCGAATTAAACAACGCGTTGCGAATCCGCTCGCCCATTGGGTGCGTGCCGCGACCGCGTGGCGAATCAAGCTGTCGGCCACCAAATTCGCCACCTATAACACGAATTCTCATGCGCGCTGCCTCTCGTATTCCATGATAGATGTGTACCACCCCGCAGCCACCGCTTTAATGATAAGCGGCACTAATTCTTTGGTGGTTTCCTTCGCCAAATGGCGCGTCCAGCCCTTTTTCTGGAACTCGTCGTACATTTTCATGGCGTGGACTTCATTCATAATATCAACGTACAATTTGCGAAAACCATGCGCTTCAAGCGCAGCAATATCTTGCCCATTAAATTTGTGGTGCACATTCGTAAGCTTTGCGGTCGAAATGGCCACTGCAACGCCCAGTTCAAAACTAAGATGCGTCGTCATAACGCCTTTTGTGCCCCAAAATTCCCAGTTGTTGCCGATTGACTCTAACCGCGTTTCACCCGGCATCAAAATCTTGCCTTTTGCGCTGGTGCGCGTTTCAATTCCTTCGCCACCGCGGAGCTCTTCAAGCTTAGCTTCAAACGGATAATGGTGCGCCGGCGTCAAACCGTCGGTAATCGCGTGCGCCATCCAGGCAGCCTCAAAGGCGGCGCGCTCCATATTTTCTTCTTGCAACGCGGCGGCTAGATTTTCCTGATGTTCGGTAATCATATCCAGCAGCGCTGTGTCGTTTGGATCTTCTGGATTGATAAAATGCCATGGTTCGTCTTTGGCGGGGCTTTTGCGCTTAATACCATCGGGCCCGTTTTTGCCCTCGTAATGCAGAATTTGCTTAATTTCTGGAAAATGTACGTCATGCGGAATAAGCGGCCGAAGTTGGCGCTTGGCAACTCGGTCAATCCGCTGATGGACGCCCATAATGCGGCCGGATTTTGTTCGAAAAGTGGTTCCTGCGTACATATTAATTTAGTGTCGTAAGCCGCTGATAGTTGTGAACGCGGCTTGATAACTGTTTATATTGTACCAAATCCTCTCCCGAATCGATAAATCGCTTGGCTTCTGCCTGGGCGCGAGCGATAAGTTTCGTATCCGCGAGCGTGGCAATGCGCAAATTAAGCGCGCCGTGCTGCATGCGGCCGTAGATTTCGCCGGGGCCGCGCAGTTTCAAATCGGCTTCCGCTAGGTAAAATCCATCGTTTGATTTTTCGATTTCGCGCAGGCGCTGCGTTGGTTTTTTGTTATCGCTCGTCACTAAATGACAGTAGCTTTGGTAGCTACTTCGCCCCACACGACCACGTAATTGATGTAGTTGGCTCAAGCCAAATCGGTCGGCGTTTTCGATCAAAATCACGGTGGCGTTTGGCACGTTTACACCCACTTCTACCACCGTAGTACTCACTAAAATATCAACTTCGCCGTCGGCAAATTGCTGCATAACAGCTTCTTTTTCGGCCGCAGATAATTTACCGTGCAGCAGCCCAACCGTGCGATGGCGAAACACCGTGCTGCGCAATTTGCGGTATTCAGCTTCGACAGACTTTACATCGTTTTCGGGGTTTTCGTCAATCAGGCTGCAAATGATATACGCTTGGCGACCAGCGGCAAGTTCGGCGTCGATTTTTTCATAAAGCGTCTCAGCGCTGGTTGGTTGCCAAATTTTTGTGGCGATTGGGCGGCGGCCAGCGGGAAGTTCATCGAGCACACTTACTTCGAGCTCACCAAATACTGTTAGTTGGAGCGAACGTGGAATTGGCGTGGCGGTCATTGCCAGCAAATGCGGCATATAGGGCGACTTTTCAAGCAAGGTTTGGCGCTGCTTGACACCAAAACGGTGCTGTTCGTCGATCACTACAAAACCGAGTTTATGATAGTGCACAGTTTTTTGAATAAGCGCGTGCGTACCGACGATTACATCGATTTCGCCGTTCGAAAGTTCTTGCAAAAGCGTTTTGCGCGCCGCACCCTTCACGCTTCCCGTTAGCAGCGCAACTTTCACACCAAACGGTGCGAGCAAACCGTGCAAAGTTTCGGCGTGCTGCGAAGCAAGAATTTCGGTTGGCGCCATGATAGCCGTTTGTAGCCCTGCTTGCGCGCACGAATATGCCGCCAAGCCCGCCACGACCGTTTTGCCCGAGCCAACGTCGCCCTGTAGCAACCGGTTCATCGGCTCGCTTGATGCAAAATCTTGAATAATCTGCCACGCCGCTCGACGCTGCGCGCCCGTTAACGGAAATGGCAAATTCTTTACAAACTCCGCCACGCGCGGTTGCTCAAATGGAATCTCCCAACCTTGTAGCTTGCTATTTTCACACTTGTTGAGCTGGCTCGCCATAAGTAGTTCAAATAATTCTTCAAACGCTAGGCGCTCCTTGGCACGAGCGAGCGCCTCCTCGCTGGAGGGAAAATGCATTTCTACGTAGGCATCGCCGCGCGAAAGCAGCCCTTGTGTTTTTATGACACTTTCTGGCAATGTTTCGGGCAGCATAACCATCGTGGGGCGCACGCTTTCAATCAATTTGCGCAGTTGTTGCGGCTTGATGTCTTTAATGACGCGGTAGATTGGTGCTAAAAATTCGGTCGGTTCAGTTTCGGCGAAAGCGCGCGGTTTTTCAACCGCAGGATTCGTGAGCTGGTAGCGGTTGTAGGTAAATTCGAACGTACCGCTAAACAAAAAATCTTGGTCGGGTGAAAGTTGCGTGGCGCGGTACGGCTGATTAAACCACACCGCGCGAACCTTATCTTTGCCATCGGTAAGCGTGGCAGTCGTAACGCGCAAACCGCGGCGCACCTGCCTGGTTTCAACTTTTTCGCAACGCGCCAAAATTGTTACTTTGCCCGGTTCTAGCTGCGCAATACTGGTAGCGGCCGAAAAATCTTCATGTCGGCGCGGCAGCCAATCAATCAAATCGCCAACAGTACGAATGCCCACGCGAGCAAACGCCTGCGTCAGCTTTTCGCCCACCCCCTTGAGCTCGGAAACAGAGGACGCTAGCACAAGCTACTGCGCGATAATTTGTTCTTCGAGCGCCACGGCCAGCTGCCTCAAAGCATCTTTAATATCTGCTGATTGCTGGCGCACCGCCTCAAGATGCTGCTCTTTGGCGTCTTCATGCCACTGCACATACAGCTTCAATTTTGGCTCGGTGCCGCTTGGGCGCACGGTAATGCGGCGGCGCGAATCGCCAAGTTCAAATACCAGCACGTTGCCGGTAATGCAATCGATCGCTTGCTCTTCGCCAGTTGCCACATTGCGCTGCTTTAGCGTTGAATAATCGCGCATTACGCTGACTTCATACCCTGCCAACACTTCTGGCGGATCGTTGCGCAAACGCTCCATAATGCCCTGCATTTTGGCAAATCCATCGGCGCCGGGCAGCTGTACGTTCACCAAACCTTCCAAATAGACGCCATGTTCGGTAAATAATTGCAGCAATCGGTCGTAAAGCGTTAAATTGCGCGCTTTCAGTTCTGCCGCATATTCCGCCAACAAAAGCGCACCACTTGCGCCGTCTTTGTCGCGTGCATAGGTGCCTTTTAGTAGGCCGTAGCTTTCTTCGCCACCGATCACAAATTGTTCGTTGGTGCCTTCTTTTGCGCGAATAAGTTCGCCGATATACTTAAAGCCAATCAGCATGTTGTCGTACATCGAAACGCCGTGCGTAGCTGCAAGCGCGTTTAGCAAATCGGTAGTAACAATGGTTTTTGCCACGTAATGTTCAGCGGTAAGCTCGCCTTTTTCCTGCAAATGGCGCAGCACAAAGTCTGCCGCCAATGCCGCAGATTGGTTACCGTTTAGGTAAATCGGCTCGTCGTTTTGGCGCACCACCACGCCAATTCGGTCGGCGTCTGGATCATTAGTAATGGCAATATCAGCACGTTCTTCGAGCATTTTTTGCACAGCCATGGCATTAGCTTGCTCTTCTTCGGGATTTGGTTTGCCGTTTGGAATTGTTGGGAAATTGCCATCGGGCACCATTTGTTCAGCGACCGGGCGCACATCGGTAAATCCAGCCCGCTTAAGCACCGGAATTACGTTAGTTTGGCCAGTGCCGTGCAGCGGCGAATACACAATTGCAAGATCGCGGTGCGTACCTTCCGCCTCATTTGCGGCCGTTTCAACGTACGCAGCGTCAACTTCGTCGCCAATCATCACAATCGCGCCACTTGCGACCGCTTCTTCAAAATTGGTCGTGGCAATTTCGCCACCACGCGCCGCTTCTTCGATAATGCCTTTGTCGTGCGGTGGCACTACTTGCGCACCGTCATCCCAATACGCTTTAAATCCGTTGTCGGTTGGCGGATTGTGACTGGCGGTGATCACCACACCGACCGCCGCGTTCAAATGTCGCACCGCAAAACTAAGTTCTGGCGTGGCACGGAAACCGTCAAACAAATACACCTTAAACCCGTTTGCCGCGCAAACTTCGGCGGTAAATTTGCTTAGCTCGTCTGAACTCAAACGCGTATCGCACGCAATCACCACACCGCGATTTGGCGCGTCACCATCCACCGATTTAGCGTACCGGCACAGCGCCTGCGCGCTTTCGCCCACGGTTACTTTATTGATGCGATTCGAGCCCACGCCTGTCGTGCCGCGGCGGCCGCCAGTGCCAAATTCGATTTCTTTAAAAAAGGCATCTTCAAG
>CAMEGH010000037.1 GCA_945916045.1 uncultured Candidatus Saccharibacteria bacterium | reverse complement strand
AAAGTTTAACGCCCGAACAATTAGCAGAAACGGGTGCGCAGGCGTGTTTGGTAAACGCCTATCACCTGTATTTGCGCCCTGGGCACCAAACGATTGACCATGCAGGCGGCGTGCAAGAATTTATGAATTGGCATAAGCCAACCTTTAGCGACAGTGGTGGTTTTCAGGTAATGAGCTTAGGTGTTGGCTTTAAAAAAGTCATCGATATGGTCGGCAAAGAAGGCGAAAATGTGGCGCGTAAAAAAGATAAGCTGGCGACGATTGACGACGACGGCGTTACTTTCAAATCGCATTTAGACGGCAGTATGCACCGGCTTGACGCCGAAACGTCCATGCAAATTCAGCACGGTATTGGCGCGGATATTACGTTTGCGTTCGATGAATTAACGACGCTGTATCACGATTACGACTACCAAGTAGAATCGCTCAAACGCCGCACACACCCCTGGGCAATTCGTAGCTTGAAAGAACATCAGCGGCTGAATAAGGAGCGCTCGCACCGCCCGCCGCAAGCCTTGTTTGGCGTGGTGCAAGGCGCTAATCACGAAGATTTACGCCGCGAATGCGCTCGCTTTTTGGGCGAAATGGACTTTGACGGCTACGGCCTTGGCGGCGCGCTTGAAAAAGCCCGTATTGGCGAAATCGTCGGCTGGATGTGCGACGAACTCCCCGAAAATAAACCACGCCACATGCTCGGCATTTCTGAACCAGACGACATTTTTGCTTGCATCGAAAACGGCGCCGACACTTTCGACTGCGTCTCTCCTGCTCGCGTGGGCCGTAACGGCGCGCTCTACACCGCCAACGGCCGCGTTAATATTCGCCGCGCCGAATTTAAAGAAGATTTTCGCCCCTTTAGCGAAACCTGCGACTGCTACACCTGCAAACATTACAGTCGTGCTTACCTACACCACTTATTCCGCACCGGCGAACTGCTCTCAAACACGCTCGCCACGATTCACAATGAACGGTTTATTGTAAAACTGGTGGACGACATCCGCGAAAGCATTAAAAACGGCACCTATGAGGCGTTTAAAGAAACGACACTTGCAAACTATTACGGCAAATAAAGTGCAAACGTTGACATTTTAGCAATATATTACTATAAAATTTCTATTAACAGAACGTCTGTGAGCTCCTTTACAGGGAAAATGGAAGGAGAGACTGATGTCTCTTGGTTATGTTGAAAACAAGGCGTACTATGTGCCGACGAAGAAGCATAGTAAGTTCAGTGTTCTTAAGTTCGACATCTCTTCGACTTCTGAAGCTAAAAAGAACTAGCCTTCTTCCATTTCACTCCGCCACCCCACCGAGCTCGGCAACTCGCAGAAGTAATTCTGCTTGAGAACGCCACTCGCTCTACGGGGTGGCGTTTTCATTTGCAAAAAGCCGCGCAAATTCTACACAAATTTGGCGCAAAAAATCCCTATTATGGTTGCATTTTTCCCTGTTTTATGCTAGGGTTATAGTAAAGGAGATTTGCTTAATGAAAGTAAAGATAGAAATAGATACACAAACGTTTATTCGTTTTTGGCTCGTGCTTTTGGGGTTTGGGTTGGCTGGCTTGGCGATTTATAGTGCACGTACGGCGCTCGTGTTGGTTTTGATTTCGTTCTTTTTGGCATTGGCGCTTAATTCGCCGGTACATTATTTGGCAAAATTTATGCCGGGCAAAAGCCGCTTAGGTGGAACAGCTGCAGCCTTTATCGCTGTCGTGGTCGTGTTGCTGGGTGCAATCTTCTTAGTAGCACCACCGATGGTTCAGCAAACTGCGCATTTTGCATCGACGGTCCCAGGGCTGATAGAAGAAAACCGTTCGCGATTTGATTCGCTCGGTACGCTTATAGAGCAGTACAATCTGCAGCCCCAAATAGATACCGCGGTTGAAAATGCTAAAAGCAAAGCATCGGAATGGGCTGGAAGTATTGGCTCGAATGTTATTAGCGGGGTCGGGTCGCTTGTCGGCGCGCTTGTGTCTCTTGTACTGGTGCTGGTTATGAGCTTCTTGATGTTGCTTGAGGGTCCTGACTGGATTAAGCGTATGTGGACAGTGTATCTTGATGATAAAAAGCGCAAACATCATCAAAAACTACTTTCGCGTATGTACGACGTAATGAAAGGGTTTGTTAACGGCCAGATTGCGGTAGCCGGTATTGCAGGTGCGGCATCAGGAATTGTCGTTTTTGTGATGTCGTTATTTATTGCTGATGTGCCGGGAAATTTGGCACTGCCAGTGGCGGCAATTGCCGGAATTCTTTCGCTCGTACCGATGTTTGGTGCTACGATCGCTGGGGTACTTGTCACGTTGATGTTGGCGCTTAACAGCATTCCCGCGGCGATTATTTTCTTGGGGTACTTTATCGTGTATCAGCAAATTGAGAACAATTTCATTTCTCCGGTCATTCAGGCAAAAACGGTGCAACTTTCGGCACTTCTAGTGCTATTGGCCGTAACAATCGGTACGTATATGTTTGGTCTTGCAGGCGGTTTGATTTCGATCCCGATTGCTGGCTGGATTAAGGTGCTAGTTGAGGATTACCTCGAAACTCGCAAGGCCGCCGTTACAAAGAAGCCACAGAAGCCGATGGCGAAATTGCTTTCGAAAGTACGACCAAGCGAGAAAAAGCCGAAGAAAGCCTAGTTTTCGCGGTACAAAAATAGCCCTGCTGATTGTACGCTGGGGCTATTTTGCTGACTTGATTTTTCGGTGTTTTACGCCGGGTTAGTTGCGCGCTCCCAAATGCTGTATTGTGGCGTGTCGCGCACGACGATATTGTTTTGTGCAAGCTCTTCGCGCAGGCGGTCGCTGGTGGGCCAATCTTTGGCTTCACGGGCGCGGCGGCGTTCAAGAATAAGCTGCTTTTGCTCGTCGGTGATGTCGGGCGTGTCGGCCATGATGGTAAAGCCCAAGAGTTCGTCGATGTGTTCGATAAAATCGACCAGCGCGCCGCGGTTAATTTCGTGCAGCGGCGCATCCAGCACTTCGCCCAGCACTTTGTCGATGTGCGCCAGCGCTTCTGGCGTGGCAAGGTCGTTTTGCAAAATATCTTTTAGCACGTGCGAGGTAACGCGCGACGGCGTGTTGCCGGTAGCTTCGACCGTGGCGTGCGTTTGGTGGCGCAAGCTGGCTGCGCGGCGCCAATTTTTTAGGCGAGCGCTGGCGGCTTCAAGGTTTTCAAACGTAAAATTACCTTCGCTGCGGTAGCTGCTTTGCAAAATAAACATGCGCAGGTCTTGAGCGGTAAAGCCTTTTTCGGCGAGGTCTTCGAGTGTGTAGCCGTTGCCCAGGCTTTTCGAGATTTTGGTGCCGTTCACCTTCAAATGATTATTGTGCAGCCATATGTTAGAGAATTGCTCGCCGGTCGCGGCTTCGCTTTGGGCGATTTCGTTGGTGTGGTGGACGGGAATGTGGTCGATGCCGCCGGTGTGGATATCAAGATGATTTCCGAGGATGTCCATAGCCATAGCAGAACATTCTAAGTGCCAGCCCGGGAATCCCATAATGCTACTTTCGCCTTCTAGCAGATCCGCCGGCGTCTCCCACTGCATATCCCTCACCTGCCCTTCAGGGGTAAACTTCCACAGGGCAAAATCAGTCGGGTTGCGCTTCTCTTGGTTCATTTCCACCCGAGCGCCAGCTTTCAGGCTTTCAAGATTAAGGTGTGCAAAATCTGCGTAGGTTGGGAATTTGCTCGTATCAAAGTAAATACCGTCGCTGATTTGGTAGGTGTATCCCTTTTCTTTCAGTGTGCGCACGAGTGCTAGCTGTTCGTCGATGTATTCGGTGGCTTTCGTAATGTGCGTTGGCTTGATGATATTGAGCGTTTCAAGGTGTTTTAAGAAGTAATCGCCATAAAATGCGGCAATATCCCAGGCAGTTTTGCCTTCACGTTTAGCGCCTTTTTCAAGCTTATCTTCGCCGTCGTCTGCGTCGCTTACTAGGTGGCCAACATCGGTAATATTCATCACACGGTTGACATGTAGGCCGTCCGCTTCAAGCGTTCGCACCAAAATATCCCAATAAATATACGCCGCCCAGTTGCCAACGTGCAGGTAATCGTATACGGTGGGGCCGCACGTGTAGAGCTTTACCTCGCCGGCTTGCTGCGGCGTAAATGGTTCAACGGTGCGGGTGCGGGTATTGTAAAAACGAAGGCTCATAGTACCTTTATTGTACCACGGCTGGCCGGTGAAATTGAACGCTTGAAGGTGTAGTTGGGAAATTAGCTTTGCAGTGCTTTTTGCGTGGCGTCGATGAGTTCGCGCATGACTTCTTCTTGCGATTCGTACACGCGGAAGCCAGCAGCGTATTTGTGCCCGCCACCGCCAAAGTAGCCAGCTACATCTGCAGCAATTGGCGCGTTCCCACGTAGCTTGCCGGTCAGCTTGCCGTCTGGGTAGGTTTTAAGCGCCACGCCAAGTTCGACACCCTGCACTAAGCGCATTTCATCAAGCACGAGCACGCTTGGGTTGTACTGGTCGCTATAGGCTTCGATTTCGTCGAACGGAATATGCACGACGGCTAGTTTTCCGTCCAAAAAGTATTCGATTCGGTCGATTAATCGGCCTTTGTACGCCAAAATTTCGGCAGATTTTTTCATAAATTCACGGCGAGCTTCTTCGATGTCGGCCACACGAGCACCAAGCGCGGTCAGCTTGCTGGCGGTTTCATACGCAGCGGCATCGACATTTTGCGTGGTCAGGCCAAGCGTGTCAGAAAGGAGCGCGGCCAATGCGGCAGTAGCGGCACGTTCGTTGATAGCCCAGCCGGCGTATTCGGCTAAACGGTGCACTAATTGGCTGGCAGATGCACCCTCTTCTAGCAACAGCTCATGCGAAAAGCTGAGTGTTGGTTCGGCGTCGGTGTGGTGGTCAATCACCAAAACGTCGTGCGTTTCAAGATAGTGGCGCGCGCCGGGCGCTTCAAACACCTTGCTAATCAGCACGTCGGCGGTGGTATCAACAATAATCGCCAAGTCGACCTTGGTGTCAAACTCCGTCACAACCCTATCCCAGCCGGCAATATAACGCATATATTTTGGAATTTCGACCGGGCAATACAGAACGACCTCCTTGCCCATATCGCCCAGAATTTCTTCCAGTGCTAGGCTACTACCAAGGCTATCGCCGTCGGGGTTTTCTGCCTGAATAACGATGATTTTTTGTGCTTTTTCGATAAGTGAGATAGATGTTTCGTACATTGTATTTAGTATAACAGAGGTGGTGATGTTATAAAACATTGACATGTTTATGATTGTATGCTATTATGTATATATGCGACCGGAATGTACCGGCGCACGTAGGTGTTGAAAATTTGCTACTCGTAAGGAGTTTGAAATGACTGATCGACAGTTTGCTTTGCTTGGTGAGGCACTTGAAAGGTCTGTGACGGCGCTGAGGCTCTTGATTTTGGCAGTTTTTCTCCTTGTAGGGGCTAGTACGTTTGGAGGTGAAGGTCTACTGCCTGTCGTGCTTCACATCCTGGTAATACTCTTCGTTATTTGTGAGGTTTGCGTCTTCGGAAGACTTGTCAAGACCCTCGACAAGTTCAAAGAATCCACCTCCGAGTAGCCTTCCACCTACTCAAAACCCCACTACGTCGCGTAGTGGGGTGTTTTTCTTTCTCGGTTTTTTACAGTACTCGCCTTCCCTCCAGCGCATGGCTCAACGTAATCTGATCGGCGTATTCCAGATCAACGCCTACCGGCAAGCCACGCGCCAGGCGGCTCATTTTTACACTGCTCTGCAGTTCGTTGATTTGGCGCTGCAAAAAGAGCGCTGTTGATTCGCCTTCTACGCTGGCATTGGTGGCAATAATAACTTCTTCAACGTCGTCGTTTTGAATACGATCAAGCAGTTCGGCAATGTGCAATTGTTCTGGCCCAACGCCATCAATCGGCGAAATCGCGCCGCCCAGCACGTGGTAGGTGCCGCTAAATTGTCCGGTGCGTTCGAGCGCAATAATATCAAGCGGTTCTTCGACCACGGCAATCAATTGCTTATTGCGCGCTGGGTCGCTGTAGAGCGGTGAAACTTCTTCGTCGGCGCTAATTAACGCAAACGTTACCGGGCATGAAACCACGCCAGTTTTCAAATCGTTAATAGCGCGCGCCAAATTAGCGTTGGATTCGCCGCGCGCACGCAGCA
>CAMEGH010000036.1 GCA_945916045.1 uncultured Candidatus Saccharibacteria bacterium | reverse complement strand
TTCCAGTAAAATACCCCGATTTCTCGAAAGAAAACGGGGTGGCAGCAAACATAATGTATTTGCTGGGCGAGGGGAATCTCGGCGAGACTCTAAAACCCTCTAGGAAAAAAGCGACGACCATGCACCCGACGACTCCATCACGACGTACGTCGTGGCGTCATCACTCCAAGATTCACGCACCTGCATTTCTACAAGGTGATCGTAATTCTGTGAGCCAACTTTGCCAGCGTGCAAGCCCAGAAAGCCCGGTACCAAGCTTGCCACATAGGCAAGCTTAGATGAGGCTGAAGCTGCATCGCTGATTGGGTCACCTTCAATCGAAATCGAAAGCACCGACACATACTGCGTTGCCGGGCGCGCTCCGGTAAAGGTGATGAAATCACCGATACCATCGTGCTCGAGCGTCTCGATTCCGGTCGGGAAGCGAGTGTCGCCCAGCAGCACTACGGTAATCAGGCCAGCAAATTCCGGTGAATCGAAGTATCGTTCCACCGTATCGCCAACCACGCGTGCGCCCTGACTCATGCCAATCAGCGTCACCGGCGTACCTGCCGAAACGTACGGAAGTACCGCCTCGTGCAAGTTGCGAACACCTTCTTCCGAAGATTCGTCAACCCGCAATCCAGCGTCGTATTCCACGATTTGTAAGGTCTGGCCTTCTGCCAGCATCGGTTCGATGCGAGCCGTCTGGTTCACACCGGTACCGTCGCCCGTTGCACCAACGGCGAAAATGTCGTCGTTGAATTCGGGAATCCAGGCCGGGCGAGCATCACCCTCGGCCACCGAGGTGACCGTCAGGTTGCTTGCCACAACCGGCTGAACTACGGTGCTCAGCGAGTTGTTCAGCAGCACCAACGTAATGATGGCTATCATTACGTACGCGAAGCGGTCGAACGGAGTGATCTTGCGAGCGTAGCTAAAGTTTGCAGACATGATTGTCTCCTTTTTGTCAAAACATACACACGTTGTGTATGTGGCCCCCACGGGTTGATATAATATTAGCATAGATTAGCTTATTTGTCAATATCATAGCATAAGTATTGTGAAAAGCCACCCCTGTTACAACAAAAAATACACCCAGCTAAACCGGGTGCATTTTGCAATTTTTGCGTTTAATTACGACGCGATAAACGTATGTGCTCGCCCACGTGCGCCACCACGGCCAGTTCGGCCGATACGGTGGACGTAGTCGTCGTAAGTTTGCGGCGTGTCGAAGTTAATCACGTGCGTTACATTTGGAATGTCCAACCCGCGCGCTGCTACGTCAGTTGCCACCATTACTTTCGCCTTGTTGTTTTTGAAATCCTTCAAGGCGCGTTGGCGCTGCGCTTGGTTTTTGTTGCCGTGAATCGCTACAGAAGGCACGCCACAGTTACCCAAGTGGTCGCACAAACGCTGCACGCCATACTTGGTTTCGCCAAATACCAGCACTTTTTCATACTCTTCTTGCGCAAGCAAGTCTTTTAGTACTTCAATTTTATGCTCTTTGTCGCGCGTTTCAATCACGTCTTGTTCCACGTGGTCGCTGGTTTCGTTCGTGCGCACGCTGATAGTTACCGGGTCCTTCAAAAATTCTTGAGTGATTTTTTCAATCTCTGGTGTAATCGTTGCCGAGAAGAACAAGCTTTGGCGTTCACGTGGCATGGCTTTTACGATTGATTGAATATCTGGCAAAAAGCCCATATCAAGCATGCGGTCAGCTTCGTCGAGCACAAGCACACTCATGTTTTTAAGCTGCAATTTGCGCTTTTCAAGCAAATCTTTAATACGGCCAGGCGTACCAATCACAAAGTGCGGGCGGCGCTTAAGGTCGCGGATTTGGCGATCAACATTTGCGCCACCAACAATCAGCGCCGAATACAAGCCAAGCCCTTTGGCAAAAATGCGGAATTCTTCGTTAATTTGCTGCGCAAGCTCGCGAGTTGGCGCCACAATCAGTACCGCCGGTGCAGCAGAAATGCCGCTCATGCGTTCAATAATTGGCAGCAAAAAGGCGGCAGTTTTACCGGTACCGGTGTTAGCCAAGCCAATCACGTCGTTGCCATTAATAATTTCTGGGATCGCTTGGTCTTGAATAGCGCTTGGCGTTACAAAGCCTTTGTTGCGAATATTGTAGTGCAATTCCGACCCAAAAGGGAAGTCCGCAAACGAATGCTTTGGTTCGTACGGCACTTCGGCCGCTACTTCAATCGCCTTGTTGATAAATTTGCTTGGGTGGATGTACTGCTTGCTTGGCCCGCGGCGCTTTTTGTTGCTGCGGTTAAAATTACGGCCACCTTTGTTAAAATTGCGGCGTGGATTACGCCGACCACTTGCGTGTTCTGACATCAGAAATAAACCTTTCTTTGGTTTTTTGATAAAAATATGTTGCAGGCGCTAAAGAGAATTCGGTGAAAAGCGCCTATAAAATGTGGATGCGCCTCGTCTTGAACGACAGTAGCAAAAATGCAATTCCTCCTATTCTAGCATGAAGAAAGGCGTTTTGCAACCGTAAGGTATTGAATATACACTAAAAATGTGCTATAGTATACTTACACCCCCTTATCCAACGACACGAGAGGGGAGTACCGTGACAATTCAACCCGTTAGCACATTGCTTCGCAAGATTAACCAGGAGCCGGTGCATTTTTGCACAATTACCGGTTGCCAGGAGCTTTACGCCGAAGCGGTGGAGCGCCACGAAGCAATCATGAGCGAAGTGCGTTTGATCGAAAGCCGGCTGCAAATTCTGCATGACATCGCTGATGATTATCGCGCAAAACTGCAGCATTGGCACGCCAAAAATACCTGTTCGCGCCACCGCCAGGCTTGCCGTAGCGGCCAATGTGGCTGCTCGTACGCCCACCTTGTACGATTGTGGAGCGCGCTCGAAGTGCAGCGCGAACAAACCAAGCAGCTGAACGAGCTCAAGCACGAAGCTGTCAGCCACCAAGATGTCGCCAGCAGAGTTATTGCCGCACGACTGGCTCACCTCTGTAAAATCCCCGTCTACGTGCTGGGATTTGCCGAAATCATGCAACTGTGTGGCGACCTTACTCGTGACGAATGGAACTTCATCAGCATGTTCCACGCCAACGTCACGTTGAGCGGCACGCCCTACGAGCTGCTTCTTGTGGTTGAAACATCCGCTCAAACCCTCAAGATTTGCTGGGACCAGTTCGGTGAACGAATTCAGCCGAGCTAATCGCGACTCAGGAGGTGAACCCGCGTATCAATCTGTTTGATACGCGTTTTTCACGCCTGAGCATAGGCAATTTTGCGCACCGTTCATGCAATTTGCACAAAAATGCACACCATCACGCAAATTGCGCCACTTTTTGCGCGCAAAAAATCCTACAAATACCGCGTACTACCAAACGGTACCTTGCGCTTCATCTTTTTGTTAATGCCGAGCGTGTCTGCCGAATGCACCGTGTGCGCGCCCCAAAAGGTGTTAATCGTATCAATCGCTGCCGTAATTGCGGCAGTTTTTTGGTCTTCTTCCAGAAAAAGCGTCAGCTGATGTTCTTCTTCCGTGACCAAATGGTAGCAAGTAACGCCAATTTCGTAACAGGGAAGGGGAGCATTAGTAAATAGCTGCTTCACGGCCGCAAATAGCGTTTTTTCGTCGTGAAAGGAGCGCTCCGCCAAGGTGTGCGCCCGCCATACACCAGCGTGGTACGTTTTTGCGTAGATCCGCACGCCGCGTGCACGCACGTGCTGGCTGCGTAATTTTGCAGCCACGTCTTCGGTTAAACCATGCAGCCGGCGCAGCACTTCATCGTAGCCAAGCGTGCGGTCATCCAGCACATATTGTCGGCCAACTTGGCTCAGCGTCGAATCCGCCGCGTCCACCTCCCAGCCACGCAGGCGCTCGTACCATTGCCGGCCGCAAATGCTTTTGAACACAACTTTTTCAAGTACATCGCTCGGCGCATCTAAAAATTGTAACGGCGTGGCAATGCCAATTTGGCGCAGGCGTTTGCTGTAGCCATACGAAATACCGGTTAAATCTTCTAGCTCGAGCTTGGCGTACGTTTCGCGCAAATTTGTGGCATCGATTTTTGTCAGGCCATCAGGCTTATTCATGCCCGCAGCGGTTTTTGCCAAAAAACGGTTTGGCCCAATACCCACATTGCAGCGCATATAGCAGCCGATTTCGTCGATTAGCCGCTGCTTAATTTCGCGGCCAACTTCCAACAAATCTGCTTTTTGATAGGCAAGGGTGCTCTGCGAAAAATCAATCACGCCTTCGTCGATACTCTTCATCCGAATATGCGCCGAATAATCTTCCAAAATCTTCATCAGTTTGCGGTACACATAGCGATATTTTGGCGGATCACTCTCGAGGCCGATGATTCCCGGGCATAGCAATTTTGCATCGCGAAACTTCATGCCAACTTTGATGCCGCGCGCCTTGGCCTCGTAGCTGGCTGTAACGATGGCGGCATATTCGGTGCGACGGTTTAAAATTGCCACAGGTTTACCGCGCAAAAGCGGGCGAGCTTGCTGCTCAACCGTGGCAAAACAGCTGTTGAGGTCGATATGCATAATAAGCGGCGTCGCAGTATTAGGGGCGTCGCGCGTGGCAAGATTATCCTTCATACGCCACCTCTCGCACCAAGCGCCACACTAATGTGCCAGCGTCAAATTCGAGCCGATATTCGCTTTGTCCGTCGGTGACATCAAACACATGGACCGCCCGCGTACCGCGTGGCACCGGGTAGCCCAGGCCGACCTCGCTAATGTGCACTTCGTGGCCGTTTTTACGTTTAAATTTGACTGGCTTGCAGGGGTGATGCCCAGTGCTAAATACGGCAGCCACGGTAATAATTTCGTCTAAAAGTTGTTCGGTTTCCATCAAAAAATCCTCTTTCGGGTATAAAAAGAGAAACGGTAACGTATGATGTTCGCCCGCCAGAAGTGCGCCCGTTTCGTTGCGCCGTATCTGTCGAAGACGAGAAAAACCGATGGGAGAGGGACGCTTAACGAGCCAGCTTGGCGCGCCAGTGAGTATCACCTGGTGCTTTTAGTATAGCAAATTTTGCTAGGCAGCGGGAGGGGGAGTGTCGTCGGAAGGCGGTTCGTTTTCGTTTGAAACGAGGCGCAAGTGCGAATTTTTCTGGCGTGTTTTGGGCTTTTCGGATGCGTCACCGTGAAGATCTCGCAACATCTTTTCCCACTTAGCGCCTTCGCGCTGGTCGTGCTCCCGCTGGAAATAGTTCAACTTAGATTCGTCATTTGTTTCGACCGCTTCACGCACCTCGTTATAAACATCCTCAAACGTTTCGAATTCATTCAGCGCTTCTGCCACTTCCGGACTGTCAGCCTCTCCCTTAACGTACACTTCCTTTTGGTAATTTAGCTGGTTGCGAGCAGCTGCGGGAAATGCCGCCAATTCATCGCCACGCTCCTGCAAAAAGCAGTGCACTAAGGCGTTGCGCCCAATTTCGGTTTTTGTCGAAAGGTAATCTTTAAATTCAACAACATTTTCGTGATTTCGTGGAGTAAATCGTTCGCTCATATACCTATATTATACGCCAAATGCGCAAAAAAGTCAATAGATAAGCGTTTTGAGCGTTGAAATTTGGGGGTACTTTTTGCTACAATAGAGGTAACTCAAAGGAGGAATATGAGCAAAGTAATCGTGTATAGCACTTCATGGTGCGCATTTTGTAACACTGAGAAGCAATGGCTAGAAAAACTGGGCGTCGAATTTGACAGCAAAAACATCGAAGAAGATGAAAACGCCAACAAAGAGCTGCTGGATAAAATCGGCGGCAACTTCCAGGGCGTGCCAGTAACCGACATCGACGGCGAAATCATTCTTGGCTTCGACCGACCGAAGCTGGAAGCAGCCTTGAAGGCAAAGGGATTGGTGAGCTAAGCTTACGTTTCTTGCATGAAGGCACCGCTCGAGAGGGCGGTGTTTTGCTTTACCACAGGAGAGCCGCTCACTATCTCATCTGGAGAACACATCTGCAGCCCGGGTCTCTCCTGCTGCGTACGCAAGAGAAACCCGGAGCGAAGCCGTTTCGACAGAGGATGGCGGTGAAGAGGCGAAGATACGCGCAACATGCTAAAGAAAAGTACCGAGGCGAAAGCGAGTATGACTGAAGGGGGAATGTAGCCGGGTTTACTTCGCCCCAATCTGCACCATCTCGCCGCTAA
>CAMEGH010000035.1 GCA_945916045.1 uncultured Candidatus Saccharibacteria bacterium | reverse complement strand
ATCAGGGTGGATAAGAAAGGAATGGAATGAAGAATCTATTGAAAAAAAGTTGGGTTGTTGCAGGGATGTTGGTATTCGCCTCTGTGGCGGTGCCGGTAGTGGGTACAACTGTCGCGCAGGCGCAAGGTAATGCTGCGCAAGAAATGCTAAGCGGTGCTGGCACAACTGGCCAAGAAGATGGCCCAGAAGTTGAGTCGAGCATTACAAAAATTGTTAATATTTTGCTCTTCTTGCTTGGCGTGGTGGCCGTAATCGCCATTATTGTTGGTGGTATTATGTATGCCGTTTCGTCGGGAGACGCCGGGCGTGCCAAAGCTGCCAAAGATACTATTATGTACGCAGTCATTGGGTTGATTGTGGCAATTCTGGCCTACGCAATTGTTAACTTTGTTATCAGTAGCTTTGCGGAGTAATAATTACTCAAAAACACTAGTATTTTACCAATATATTATTGTATAATAGTAGCAACTGATATATTTCAGAAAAGAAAGGAATAGAAATAGAATGAAAAAACTAAAAACTCTGTTAAAGAACGCGCCATTAGCAGCTTTGTTGATGCTTGGTGGTTTGACCGCATCACTTGTGGTTGAGGCGGCAATCGATCAACCCACCTACGCACAAGAAATCGGTATTCGAACTGGTGCTGATCAGGCACGAGGTGCCGACCAGCCAGAGCGCCTTGACGGCGACGAAGGTATGTTTAAGCGCATTACCGACGTATTGCTCTTTATCATTGGTGCGATTAGCGTGATTATGCTTATCGTTGGTGGTATTCGCTACGTAGTATCTGGTGGTGACCAAGGTGCAGTTACGGCGGCCAAAAACACTATCCTTTACGCGATTGTTGGTATTATCGTGGCAATCCTTGCCTACGCGGTGGTCAACTTCTTCGTTGGAACATTTGCAGAAGAATAAGAGGCCGTACGTGCTTTGTATCCCCGGTATTATACCGGGGATTTTTATTGGGAGGAGTATCCCCCTTTTTGGCAGTGGAGCAAACAAAAAACACCATCAAACTGACGGTGCTTTTTGTGACTATCGCTAAACGATTTGGATTTTTGTTGCAGTTTTCTGCTGGATCTTCGGGAAGCTGATGGTAAGAATGCCGTCTTTTAGGGCAGCCTTCGCTTCTTCTTCCTTTACCGGCACTGGCAATGCTAGCGTGCGGCTAAATTCACCCCAGTAACATTCTTGGATGTGCCAGTTGTTTGCTTCAACGTCGTCGCCGCTACTCAATGTTCCGCTGACTGTAAGAATACCCTCGCTGATACTTACGTCTAGATCATCTTTGTTTACGCCGGCCGTACGAGCCTTAATAATAAGCTCTTCGTCGGTTTCATACACATCAACCGCTAGCTGACCCGGGAACTCATCTTCTGGTTCTTCTTGGTCTTCTACTTCAGGTTCTGGCGCAGGGCTAGGTACTGACTGTGATTGGTCGTCATCAATCAAGAAAGCCGCTGCTAATTCATCTTCGATTAGCAAATCGTCATTTTGTTTACGGGCCATGATTTCCTCCACTTTCTTCAAGGTCTACTCAACAAATAGTCTCTTTCAGTATAGCAAACCAAGCCGTATAATCAATAGACGAAAGGGTCAAAACGTAAAAAACACAATGATCGATACACTCCTGTCAATTATCGCGCCCCACCACTGTCTTTCGTGCCAGAAAGCAGGAGTGGTTTTGTGCGCAAATTGTAAAAAATACATTCAAAAATACTCAAATACGCGCTGTTTTTTGTGTAATAGGCTGCTGGTTTCATGGAGGTGTAGTGCGCCGTGTGAACTTGCTAAAATTAAGCAATATATTGTAGCTGAGCGCGAAGGCCTGGCGCACGGCGTTATTGATGGTATGAAATTTGGCTATGCTCGAGCGAATGCGACGGTGTGCGCTGAACTTTTGCACGAATCCGCCACGATGCTTGAAGGCGACGCGGTGATTGTTCCCGTACCAACCTCAGCTCCGCATATTCGTCAGCGTGGCTTCGACCATACGCTACTGATTGCAAAACGGCTTGCAAAAATGCGCAAAACGCGTGCCGCTTCCCTGCTTGGCCGTTCGCATAATGAGCGGCAAGTGGGCGCTGGGCGCAAGCAGCGGTTCTTGCAGGCAAATGCAGCCTTTTTTGCCAAACCTACGCTGCCAAAAACCACTTCTGTTATTTTGCTTGACGACATTATCACCACTGGCTCCACGACGGCTGCGGCCGCACGTTGTCTGCAAGAGGCCGGCTACGTGGTAGAAGGAATTATTGCTGTCGCGCATCAACCTCTAGAAAAACGCAAATAGCTATGGTACAATAGCAAGCGTATTCACGGAGAGATGACCGAGTGGTTTAAGGTACCGGTCTTGAAAACCGGCGTGCTGTAAAAGGTACCGAGGGTTCGAATCCCTCTCTCTCCGCCAGAAGAAAATAGCTCATGGGCCTTTAAGGTGTATGAGCTATTTTCTTTTCGCTAGAATTGCGCCATCATACAAGGTGTATCCCTCTCCAAAAAAATAGACCCCACAAAAACGGGGTTGCGCCAGATTTTGGCGACTTTTGAAGCGCTACGGTGCTTCGGCGGAAAGCGGCAGGACGGCTCGCGCATCCAGATCCCACGCTACAGGCAGCGCGGTGAGCTTGAGGTTTGGCGCGTGGTGTTGAACACGGCTTCTACCAGGGGCTGCACGGTGTCGCCGGCAAATCCATCGTAGAACGATTCGTTCATGTGCGCGTGCGCGGCCTCGTAATGATGCCGGGCATTCTGTTCGGATGCAGATGGTTCAGCTGGTCGAGCACCTGCGAAAGCTGCGTGAAATGCGCTGCCTCGCCGGGGCGATACATCTGCAAATATAGTAGCATATCGAGCTTGTTGAGGATGCGCAAAATGTCGCGCACCTGCCCTGAATCAGCCGTTGCACCGGGGTAAATATCCCAGGCGTATGCCCGCCACGACAACATCTTGGACGGTGTTTCTGCGCCGGGCGCCGGCATTCGCACGAGCGAACGATGCAACTGTTGGCGCAGCATTTCGCGGGCTCGGGCGGTCGGAGTGACCCTGCTGAGCGCACCGCTTAGTCGTTCGAGCTGCAGTTTTGCAATCGTCCATCACTCATGGTGAAACGCGTGCAAAAATGCAGCCGTAACCTCTTTCACCTCCGTTTCAGTCAGAATAATGCCGGGCTTCGGCGTGGTGGTTATCATGCAAATCCCCTTCGGGTTAAATGGCAAACCACCTACAAAAACCGTAGAAGTTCGAGCGCCAGTTAGCGCCAATGTAGTATTACACTGAAAGTCGCCAACTGTGCCAATATACGCCAGAAAATGAGTGCTATACTATACCTATGACGAAAACAATCTTCTCCCAAATCATCGACGGCGAAATCCCCTGCCACAAAATCTATGAGGATGATAAAGTGCTGGCCTTTTTAGATATCCACCCGATTTCTGCTGGCCACACACTGGTGATTCCTAAAAATCCGGTGCAATTTGTGTGGGATTTGCCCGCTGACGATTATCAAGCGTTGATGGCTGCTGCTAAAAAAATCGCCACGCACTTACGCGGAACGCTTGAAATTCCCTATATTGGCGAGCAAATTGTTGGCGTTGATGTGCCGCACGCGCACGTGCATTTGGTGCCGTTCACTTCTGTTAATGAATACCGTAATGTGCCGGATATGACGACTGAGCCGGATCACGCCGAGCTGGCAAAACTAGCCGAAACACTTCGCCTGGCATGATCCGCATTATCGCCATTGGCAAAAAACACGAACGCTGGATCGAAGAAGGCGTCGAACGCTACCAAAAGCGCCTACGCGCGCCGTTTAATGTGGAGTGGCAGCTACTTCCCTACTCTAGCAAAAGCGACCAAGCAGCCCGCGACGACGAATCTGCGGCGATTTTGCAGCGCATTAAACCAAACGATTTTGTGATTTTGCTCGATGAACGCGGCAAAAATCTTTCCTCGCCCGAACTTTCGCAATTATTAGAACGCGAATCTGCCCAACATCCCATCACGGTGATTATTGGCGGCGCCTATGGGGTGAACGACGCCGTGCTGCAGCGCGCAAATTGCACGTGGTCGCTTTCGCGACTGGTATTTCCGCATATGTTGGTACGGCTTTTGCTTGCAGAACAGCTGTATCGGGTGCAAGAAATTGCTCGTGGCGGCCCGTACCATCACCAGTAAAAATGCATCTTATTGACAATTAGTAAAGTTTATGCTAATATGTAAGCATAATCACTAGTTAAAACACAAAAAAGAGAAATGACAGAAACAGGAATACGAATGATGATGGCGTCGATCGCGCTGAGTACCATGACAGGGGTATTTTTGCACGATTCGCAGCTGGATAAAGCCACCGTGACTGCCATGACGGAAACGCACGAGCGGGTGGAAAAGGCTGGCGGCAAATTGGCGCCGGAATTACACACCCACGCCGAGCATACAAAGCTAAAAAAGCATGCGCACGCCAGCGACCCGCGCGACAAAACGCGTAACTACAAGCACAAAAAAGTTGGGCGTAAAACCGAGCGAAACGGTTTGAGTCACTACTTTTTGCCGGCGTAAATTAGTTTAGAACGCTCAGTTCTGCCACGAGGCGATCGATCAACTTTCGGGTTGCGTCGGCGTCTCGTTTGGTTTCTTCCACCAGCTCTTCCGGTGCCTTTTTGAGGTAATTTTCGTTCGAAAGGCGACCTTCGAGCTTTTTGAGATGCAAGCGAGTTTCCGCCAAGCGTACTTCAAGGTTTGATTGGTGTTCGTACAGGGTTTTTTCGTCGATATCTAACCAAGCTTCGCGGTTGCTGGCAGCTAGGCGCAAGCCACGTGCTTGGTCGACTGGTTGCACGCTTTCGAGCCGCGCTAAGTGCTTAATAAGCGGGCTGTATTCTTCAATCAAGGTGTCGTTTTGGTACAGCAGTGCGTAGCGTTTGTTGCCCGGCAGTTCGCTGGTAACGTAGCGCGCTTCGTTCACAAGCTTTTGAATACGCGTAAATTGGGCGGCAGCGATGTCGTCGTTTTGCAATTTGTACGGCCAATATTCGGTGGCAAGCAGCGAATCGGTCCACGGCAAGGTTTGCCAGATGGTTTCGGTCACAAACGGCGCAAATGGGTGGCTCAGGCGCAAGCAGGTTTCCAGCACCCACGCCAGCAAATTCGGGTTGCTTTGCACTTTGCTTGATTCGATATACCAGTCGGCCACGCTGTCCCACACGGCATGGTAGAGCGTTTCTGACGCTTCGGCAAAACGATACGCCGCCATGTGCTCTTCAATTTCGTCACTAGCTTTGTTTAGTTCGCTGATGATCCAGTGGTCGACCACGCTAGCCGCTTGTGAGGTGTTGGTTGGCACAAACGTTTCGCCCAATTTGTCGCCAATAAAGCGCGAAATATTCCACAATTTGTTGCAGTAATTGCGCCCAGCCACAATTTTGCTCATCGAAAGCGCTTGGTTTTGTGCGGCAGAACGGCTCGCAACAATGCCAAGACGCAGCGCATCCGAGCCATATTCGTCGATAATTTCAATCGGATTTACCACGTTACCCTTTGATTTGCTCATTTTTTTGCCGTGTTCATCCAGCACGAGCCCGTTAAAGTAGACATCCTTAAACGGCACGTCGCCGGTGCGGTAGAGCCCCAGCATAATCATGCGCGAAATCCACGGGAACAAAATATCCATGCCGGTACCCATCAGGCTGGTTGGGTAGAAACGGCTCAGGTCACTCCCCTCCTCTAACGCGTCGGTGGTAATATACGGCCATTGCCCGCTGCTAAACCACGTATCAAACGTGTCTTCTTCACGGAGGTAGGTTTTGCTATCAACCGTAATTTGCTTCTCGTCGGTGCGCGTATCAAAAATCCAATCTTCCGAATCGTCTTTATTTACAAACGCCGGAATCGGAATACCCCACGGGATTTGGCGGCTGATGTTCCAGTCGCGCAAATTCTTCAAATATTCGACCAAAATGTCTTTCTTATTGGCCGGCGTAAAGTTTATTTTGTCATTTTCGAGCGCTTCAATTGCGCGTTTTGCAAGGGGTTTTACCTTGATAAACCACTGGTCTTTAATGAGCGGCTGAATTGGTAGGCCACTTTTGTAATCGTACCCAACAGTATGCTCGATTTCTTCCTCGCCGCGGCGAAGTTCTTGGGCTTGCAAGGTGGCAAGATCGGAAGAGCACACGTCTGAACTCCAGTCACTGGCTTCAATCTCGTAT
>CAMEGH010000034.1 GCA_945916045.1 uncultured Candidatus Saccharibacteria bacterium | reverse complement strand
GCATCCTGCAAGTTAAATCCAAGTGCCATGAGCGCTTCAAGCGCTTCGTCATTAGCTGGAATTTCGGCGGTTGGCGCCAGTGCACCGTTTGTCAGCACGGTTGGCGCGCCCACTTTGTCACGCAAATCCACCGTCACGCGCTCGGCGGTTTTTTTACCGACCCCGGTGGCTTTGGCAATAAACGCCGTATCGCTACTGGCAATCGCGCTGCGCACCGTTTCGGTGTCCGAAATACTCAAAATCGCTAACGCTGCTTTTGGCCCAATGCCTTGCACGCTAATCAGCAACTCAAACAAGCGCTTCGCCGCTAGCGAACTAAATCCAAATAATTCCTGGTTTTGTTCGCGAATATGATGATATGTGTGAAGCTTAATTTTTTCGTTCAAAAGCGCCGTTTCATAATCGCCCAGCGGCACAGCCACTTCATAGCCGAGTCCCTGCACATCCACCACGACAGAATTAGCAAATTTTTCCACTACCGTTCCAGAAACGAGCGCAATCATTATGGCTGACCTCCTGGAGTTTGCGGTAGCGTAGTGCCGCCGTTTCCACCATCGTTACCAGGGTTTTCTGGGTCCTCTTCTTCAGGCGGATCAACCGGCTCTTCTGGCTCTTCCGGCTCTTCCGGTTCGTCGGTCTCGTCTTCTTCTGATGTTTCTGGCGTGACCGCTTCTTCTTCAGGCGGCTTGGTATCTTCTGGCTCGGTCGCTTCTTCTTCCTTTGTGCGCACGTCGCAGCCTACTGGCGGCAAGGCGCTTGAAAGGAAAACTTCTTTGTAGGTATTTTCGCCCGCGTGCGAGGCAAGTCGACCGGTGCCGTAACACACGTCGCGCTCAACTACGCCACTTGGCCGTGCAAATGGATCACCATTTTGCGCCGGCAAAGCTTGCTCCATAAAGCCGCGCCAAATTGGCCCTGCCATCGCGCCACCACCGCTCGACATCTGACGGTTGTCGTTATTGCCGACCCACACACCAAGCGCCAATTGCGGCGTATAGCCAATCGTCCAGGCATCGCGATTTGCATCGGTAGTACCAGTTTTTACCGCCACTTGCCTATTTGATACATTAAGCGAACTGCCAAACATGCCCGCACGAGCGTTGCCGTCTGCCAACACATTCGAAATCAAATATGCGCCTTGTTCGCTAATAATTCGGGTTGAACCGCGCGCTTCAACAGCCACTGGATCGTCATATTTGCTGCGAACTTCTTCAACGTACGTCAGCGCCTGCTGATCGCCGCCGTTGGCAAATCCAGCGTAGGCGTGCGTCATGTCAAGCAATTTTGCCTCGGCCGCACCAAGCGCCAACGACAAGCCGTAATCTTGGTCGTCGTTGATGGTCGTTACACCCATCCGCTGCGCCGCAGCCACGGCTTTTTCTACCCCAAGGCGCTGCATTACTTTTACTGCCGGAATATTCAGCGACCAGTTCAACGCTTGGCGCACCGACACGTCGCCATTAAAATTACGCATCGCGTTTTGCGGCTGATACCCGTTAAAATCAGTCGGCGTATCTTCCAAAATCGTCGCCGGCGATACCACACCTTCAGCCATCGCCTCAGCATAATAAAGTGGCTTAAAACTACTACCCGGCTGGCGATTTGCCGTCACAATATTTACTTTTCCGAATTCTTCGTCATTCCAATCATAGCTTCCCACAAGCGCCCGGATTGCACCAGAATTTGGCTCAATCGCCACTCCGCCTGCGTTTGTACCTCCGTTAGCGCGCACCACACCCATATTTGCGTTGATACTTTCTTGCAATTGGCGCTGCATACCAAGGTCGAGCGTCGTTTTTACCTGAAAGCCCGAACGAGCCGCCTCTTCTTCGCCATACTTCTCATTCAGCTCAGCCATCGCCATCTCTACAAAGTGCGGCGCCGGACTGTCATCCGCCAACGATTCCGGCTCGGCATAGGTCAACTCCTGCGCGAGTGCCTCATCCCGCTCAGCTTGAGTGATAAATTCGTTGCGCACCATACGATCAAGTACCGTTTTCTGTCGTTCTTTTGCAAGCTTTACGTCACCATATACCGGCGAATAATTATTTGGCGACGGCAGCACGCCAATAATCATCGCGCTTTCGGCCAAGGTTAATTCGTGCGGCGCTTTGTTAAAAATCGTGCGCGCAGCTTCTTCAATACCAAATGCGTTTCCGCCAAAGAACGCCGAGTTCAAGTACATTTCCAAAATCTGGTCTTTGGTGTAGTGATTTTCAATCGCCACCGCAATCGAGAGCGTTTGGAATTGGCGCATAAAACTGCGATCCTGCGAAAGCACGGTAATTTTTGCCAGCTGCTGCGTTAAGGTCGAGCCACCAAAGCCGCTACCGCCGCCCAAAACGTAGCCGTAGACCGCACGCAATGTGCTCAAAATCGAAAAGCCGTCGTGTTCGTAAAAATTGCGGTCTTCGCTCGCCAGCAGCGCTTCCACTGTTGATGGGCCAACTTGGTCAATCGCCAGCATTTCGCGGTGCTGCGCGCGGCCCACTTCGTAAATTACTTCGCCCGAACGATCCAGCAGCACCACACCGGTGTTATTGCGGTTCATCAAACGTTCTTGGTCGGCAATATCACGCGCAAAATACAGGTACGTCAAAAACGGAATCAAAATCAAAAGCGCAACAATCGGCCCGACGATAACGGCAATTTTTTGCCACAATTTCATATTGTGAAACCACAAAAAATATTTGCGCACGTTAAAACGCGCTGATTTTACTTTGCTGTTTTTAGTGTATTTGCCGGCTCTTCTCATTGCTACTCATTATACCACTAATGCTCCCGGCGGGCCGAATGCGGGTGATTTTTGTGAAAATTTGGCAAAAATTGGCCAAAAAGCCTATTTGCCGCGCGTCATCATGGCGCACATAATTGCGGTGGCCAGCGCGTCGGCGGCGTCGTCGGGCTTTGGCACCTCTTTGAGGCGCAGCTGCATCCGGACCATTTCTTGCATTTGCTTTTTGTCGGCTTTGCCGTAGCCGGTCATGGTTTGTTTAATTTGCATTGGCGTGTATTCTTCGATTGGCAAATTTGCTTGCTTGCCCGTCAACATCGCGACACCGCGCGCGTGACTCACGCTCATGGCGGTGGTAACATTTTGCGCAAAAAACAGCTTTTCGATCGCCATCATTTCGGGTTTTGTATCGGCAATAATGCCGGTTAGTCCTTCGTAAATTTCTAGCAAGCGGTCGGGCAGCGGCGTGTGCGCGGGCGTGGTAATAACGCCGGCGTCGACCAGTGTCATTTTGCCATTTTTATAGTCGATAACGCCAAAGCCCAAAATACCCGTTCCCGGGTCGATGCCAATTATCCTCACGCTAGTTTTTCTTCGTATTTTCCATCAATAATATAGACGTCGCCGTCTTGCAAACTTTCGTATTTGAGCCCATTTGTTTCGAACGAATCGATCATCGCCTGCGCTTCCGTACCAAACCAATCGCTCCCCACATGCACCGCCAATTGCGGGTAAATTAACCCAAGCCCATTCCAAATAATTTCTTCGTCGTAGCCCGCCGGAACCGCATATGGATCGTCGCCGTGTTCCGCACCGTGGAGCGTTTTTGCCAAAATAATTGCGCCCGCGCTTGAGCCGCCGTACACAAATGCGTCTTGCTTCAAAAGTGGTGGCAGCAAATCTTCCAACCCCGACTGCCGAAACGCCCGGCGCAGCACAAACGTGTTGCCACCGCCAACCCACAGCAAATCTGTTTCGGCCAAAATCTGCGCCAAAATATCACGCTTTTCTGGCGCAAAATAATCGCGCAAATCCAGCTCGTAAAATTCAAACCCGTAGCTTTCAAATTCGGCCTTTTTTTCTTGCACGTGCGCAGCGTGCTCGTCGGATGGCAAATGGTCGCCCGCATTTTTTACGTAGAGCATTTTGCGGCGCTCGCCCACCATTTCAACTAATTTTGTCAGGTGATTGCCGACGCCGGCGGAAGATAAATATAATCGCATATCTTTAGTATACCATTTGTGTGGGCGCGCAAACGACTGGCCGCGCAAAATGCATCACGAACCTTTTGCGGCAAAAAATTCGCGCACGCGCCGCAGCCACCGCGCCATTTCGCTGCGCCATTCCCAGCCCGCGTAGCCCACCGCCAAACTGCCAACCCCACCGAGCGCCCACCACGACGCCACGGTGTCGGCCGCCGTTTCAACACTTTCGACGCTAAAGCCCGGGTCGCTTAAATCTTTTTGGATTTTGCGGCAGCGGTTGGTTGCCGGATTGCGCTCTTGCCCCGGTGCGCAAGGTTTTAGTTCGGCGGGCGTGGCAATCTTTTTGCAGCGGCCCGTTTCTGGGTTGCGGAATTGGTCTGCGCGGCAAGGTTTTGGCGCAGTAGCGCTAGCGAGTTTTTTGCAGCGGCCTGTTTCGGGATTTCTAAACTGGTCGGGGTTGCACGGTTTTGGCGTATTTGGCGTTTCGATTTTGCGGCAGCGCCCCGTATCCGGATTCCGATATTGATCCGCTCTGCACGGTGTTGGACCAGCGTTTGTTTCTAATTTTCGGCAACGATTTGTCTCTGGATGACGATACTGATCTGGCCGGCACGGCGTCAGCGCAGCCGCAATTTGGATTTTGCGACAACGCCCTGTTTCAGGATTACGTTCTTGATCGGCAGCGCAGGGCTTTGGCTCGTTCGAAGTTTCGATTTTGCGACAGCGGTTGGTTTCTGGATGGCGATATTGCCCTTCGGCACACGCGGCCAATTCTGCAAGCGGCAACGCAAAATTATTGGCACCAGCCGGCTGCGGCATCGCCCAACGCCAATTTCCGTCGCCGTCCACCGCCCACGAACGCCCTTTGTGACTGGCGGCATCGGCGTATTCCACCACGGTATTTTCGTACAATTGCACGCCATACACATATTCCAGCCACACAAATCCGCCCGAATTTGTCAGATTAAGCGGCGCGCCATTGGCATTAGCGTTAAACAGCGCAAATTCGCCCGGCTGCAGCACGCCACCAAGCGGAATTGCGTTACTTGCCGTCGCCGATTGGCCCAAAAATCCCATCCGCAAACGCACACCCGAAAAATCAACCGGCTCGCCCGTATCGTTGTAAAATTTTACATAATCACCACACGCCGCGTCTTGTTCGGTAGGCGCGCACTGGCGTGGATTTGCCAAAATTTCGATCGGCGCCAGCGGGAACGATTCGCGAATTTCAAGCAGCGGATCAGCATTTAAGGGTGGCGGCACAGTATTTGAATTTGCCGCCGCCCCGCTCACCGACCAAATCTCCCGAAACGTCTGCGTTCCGGTATAATTCCCCGCCGTCGACACGTAACGGTGGTAGCGTGAGCCATCTTTTGCCGTTGCAATCGGCACCGGCTCCGGCTCAAACGCACCCGCGCGCGATTCCAACCAAAAACTATCGGTCGATTCGATATCTTCTCCGTCCACCAATTCTTCTACAAATTCACCCGTTATCACATCTGGCGCGGCCACCACTAAATACGTGCCTGGCGCCATATAACCTTCCGGCAATGAATACGCGTAACTGCCGCCCTGTTTGTAGCGATTCACCAATTCCCAATCCGCCACATACACGGCGTCGCTGCCGTTATTGTACAGCTGAATATAGCTCAGATTGGCGCTATCCACCCGAAATTCTGTCAGCAATAGCGGCGAAGTTGGCTTTTTGGGAACGGTTGGTGTCGTTTCGATGGCCGCCGCCGGGCCGTATCCAACGAAGCTAACCAAAAAGCTTAGCGCGAGGGTCAATACCAAACCTTTGACCATACGCATAATACTCTTTACTATAGCGCGCGCAAAAAGTAAGCGCAAGCTTTTTTACAACAGTTTTTGCGTGATTTTTATGCGCCGATTTTGTCTTTTTTGGGCCCACGCTTGGCGTTTTGTTCGATATATTCAATAATTGGCGTCGCCACATCGCGGTTGGTGATTTTTTCGATCCCAAACCCAGGGCTGGCGTTCACTTCCAAAATCAGCGGACCACGGCTCGAGCGCATAAAGTCGACGCCGGCAACATTCAAACCCATCGCTTTGGCGGCTTTGACGCACATTTTGCGTTCTTCTGGCGTCAGTTTAATCACCGTGCCCTCGCCACCCTTGTGCAAATTCGAACGAAAATCATCATCCAAACTTTGGCGCTTCATACTTGCTACTACGCGGCCGCCCACCACAAACGCGCGGATATCCACCCCGGCCGATTCTTTCACAAATTCCTGCAGTAAAATATTGGTGCCATCTTCGTTTGTTAAATACAGCGCCTGCAATACCGATTTTGCCGCCTTTTTGGTTTCCGCCAGCACCACGCCGTTACCGTGCGTGCCGCGCGCAAGCTTAATAATCACCG
>CAMEGH010000033.1 GCA_945916045.1 uncultured Candidatus Saccharibacteria bacterium | reverse complement strand
CTTTCGACAATTTGATCAAGCAGCGGCAACACCCCCCTGTTGTGTTCGGCGCTGGTGCGGATGACGTTTTTAATACCAAGGCGCTGGAATTCTTCTGGTGGAAGGCTACCTTTGAGGTCGGTTTTGTTCAGCACTAAAATAACAGGCTTTTTGCTTTTGAGGGCCTTTTTTGCCACAACACGGTCGCGTTCAGAAAAGTGCATCGTGCTATCGACCACCACCAAAATCATGTCTGCAGCGTCGGCTGCTTCGGTGATTTGCTCTTGGATGGTGGCTTCAAATTCATCGGCAGCGTCTTTTAGCCCGGCGGTATCGACCAGCCAAAATTGGTGGTATTTGTGCTCTACCTTGCCAAGTACGCTATCGCGCGTGGTGCCGGCTTCGCGGGCAACAATCGCCTGCTGGGCGCGTACCATACGATTAAAAAGCGAACTTTTACCGACGTTCGCTTGGCCAATGATTGCAACTGTAGGAAGTTTACTTGCCATATTTAGCTAATTATAACAGAGGCTACAAAAGAGGTCAAGCGTAAGGGCGAGCTGCTTTTTGCAAAAAGCTGGCGTGGCTAGCGCAAAATTTGCGCAGATTTATCGTTTTTGCGTTATTTGCCATTCGCCGCGTTTCAAATTGCCAAGTTCGTAGGCGCCAAATTGCGTGCGATGCAATTTTTTCACGGTGTAGCCGAGCGCCGCAAACGTGCGCCGAATTTGTCGATTACGTCCTTCGCTCATCGTCACTATCCAGCGCAAACTGTTGCCGTCTGTTTGGCGCGCCAGCGAAAGTTGGCTTGGTCCGTCTTCTAGTTTGACGCCAAAATCGTTAATCATTTGGTGGTGCAGCGGCTGCAAATCACTATCTAGCGTGACTAAATATTGCTTTTGTTTGTAAAATTTTGGGTGCGTCATGGCAAAGGTAAAATCGCCGTCGTCGGTAAGCAAAAGCAAGCCAGAACTGTCGGCGTCGAGCCGACCAACAGGTTTTAGTGCGTGATATTTTTTGGGCAAAAGTGAATAAATCGTGGGGATTTTCCCCTGTTGTTTGCGTGAACAGACATAGCCACGCGGCTTATGAAGCGCTAAATAAGTGTATGTGTCTTTTTGCGCGATGGGCGTACTATCAACAGAAACAGTATCGCCTGCCACCACGCGGGCGCCAAATGCTGCTGGTGCGCCGTTAATTTCTACACTCCCCTGCTCGATGCGCTCATCGGCCTGACGGCGTGAAATACCTAAATGGAACGCCAAATATTTATTGAGGCGTTCCGATGAAGGAGTAGAAGATGTTTCGTTCATATCTTGTAGCGTAGCAAGCTTTAGTTACGGCTGCAAGGGATTTGGCGCTGGTGTTTCTTCTGAAGTTGGTGCAGGTTGCGGCGTTTGAGCGGCCTGTTCGCTAAGTGGCTGAATGACAATTCCGCGATTCGGCGCGCCTTGCGCGGCTGATTGCAATGCCGGTGCTTTTTCTTCTTCTGGGTTTGCAGCGGCGATCTCTTCCTCTGAGATTGCTTCCATTTCAAGCGGAGTGTCCTCTACTTCTTCGGTGGCTGGCGGCTGTGGTGCTGCTGCACTTGCTCCGTTTGGTGTGTCGTTGAGTACTTCGTGTACGGTACGCACAACGTCTTCAATGCCAACCTGTGATTTTACCAAATAACGGTCTGCGCCAAGCTGTTCGCCGCGCTCGCGTTGGTCTTCGCTTGAAAGGGCGGTCATCATGATGACTTTGGTATCTTTTGTTTCAGGGGTGCTGCGTAAGATGTCAAGCATGTCAAAGCCGCTGATCTTTGGCATCATAACATCGCTGACGATAAGAGTTGGTTGTTCTTTGATTGCCATCGCCAGAGCTTCTTCGCCGTCCCCTGCCGAAACGATGTCGTATCCTTCTGCCAAAAGGCGCACACCGTAAATTTCGCGGAGGCTACGATCATCTTCTACTAATAAAATCTTTGTCATATTGCTTTAGATTATACAGAATGCGCGAGGAAACGTCTATACTTCTTATGGTTTTTGTTGTGAATTGCGTTGCTGGACGGTGCGTCGGTCGGATTCTACAGAGGTACTGGTGCGCGGTGAAGGTATTTTTGCAGCACGACGAGCGTACATGTCCTGTAATTGCTGTGCGGCAGATATTTTTGGTGCGGGCGGCCAGGTTGTTTCAGGGTCTGGTGACTGTGTTGCTGTAGGCGCCGGTGTTGCAGGAGCTGGTGCTGAAGTTGCCGGAGGTTGTGTAGCAACTGGCGAAGGTGTTGGCGTCGGCTTTGGTGCAGAAGTAAGCGAAGGTGGCGGTGTCGGCATTGGCACGGGCGTTTGCGGGAGCGGCGCACTTGTTTGTACGGGTGGAAGTTCTGGCTGCGGGGTTTGTGGCGAGGGTGTTGCTTTAGGGGTTTCTGCCGGTGACTGTGTTGCTACTGGGGACGGTTTTGGTGTTGGTGTAGCAGGTGTAGGCGTCACTGGCGGCTGTGTAGCGACAGGTGCTGGAGTTTGTGCTGGCTCTTTTGCTTTTGCGGCCGGGAAGCGAGACGGGACGGGCGCTGGTGTTTCGTTTTGTTCGGCCTCAAGTTCGGCCTCCTTTAATAGGCGTGTCGCTTCGTCAAAATCAAGTCGTGGAATTTCGATATAGAACTGACTTCCCTGTTTGAGCTTACTTTCCACCCAAATACGGCCATTCATTGATTCGATGAGGCGTCGGCACAGATAGAGTCCAAGCCCGGTGCCGCCGATGACGCGCGTATCGGTGTTATCAACACGGTAGAACTTTTGGAACAAGTGCGGAATGTCTTCGGCTGGAATACCAAGCCCGCTGTCTTTTATAATGACGCGTACGAACTTTCTTGACGAATCAACGTCTACTTCAACCTTGCCGCTCGGGGTGTATTTGATGGCGTTTTCAATCAAATTGGCAATCACTTCGCGCAAGTGATTTTTGTCGGCGTGTGCGTACAAAACAGGTGCCATTACGTTTGCGCCCGTGGTGCTTTTTGTGCCGTCCGGGCGGAAGAACGCGGTAAGGCCTTTTTCTTCGGCTTGCGGTGTGAGCGATTCTAAAATATCACGGGCAAAATCGGTCATGTCGATTACTTCTGGGTTTTTATCAAGCCGTCCATCCTCGGTTTTCGTAATATTGAGAAGATCTTGAAATAAGTGCCCAAGATGTTGGGTCGCTTCGTGCGCTTTTTGGATAAACTCGCGAGCTTTTTCGTCGATCTGCGCAGTAGCCGGGTTCAGCGCTAGCCCTAAGTATCCTTCAATCGATGCGACTGGTGTGCGCATTTCGTGGCTCGCAGTGCTGATAAATTCTGTTTGTTCGCGCTCTTTTTTGCGCTCCGCAGTAACATCCCGAAACACCGCGATTGCGCCACCTAATTCGCCTTCAAGCGGTGTGATAGTGAAGGATACGGTCACTTTACTATCGCTCTTTGTTCGTATTACAAGGTTGTTTTCGCGCGCAGGTTGTCTGCTGTTAAGTACGCGTGCGATTGGATCATCTTTTTCGGATACGTCATCGCCTTTTTCGGTTTCGAGTCGTAATACTGATCGGTAGTGAGTGTCTTTACCCTTTTTTTCGGACCAGCCGGTGATGGTTTGCGCCGAGGTGTTCATTAGAGTAATCTCGCCAGTTTGCCTAACAGTGATAACACCATCGCCGATTGCCTGTATAATTGCATCGGCTTTTGACGATTCACGTTCGAGCCTTTCGCTCAGTTTATTGACCTTCTTCTCTTGCGAGGCGTCAAGCGGAGTACGGTCGTGCCATAGCAAAAAGCTCATAAGTATTGGCATTGTGGCGGTCAAGAATCCAATCATGATATCTACCGGTGTGGTGGCGCCGCCAAAAAAGGAGTACACAATGAACGAATTTGCCAGAACGAGCGCCAACGCGATTCCACCCCAGCTGAAAATGCCCGAAAGTACCCCTGGCACGAGCCATAGTGCTACAAAAGGCGAATTGATGCCGCCGCTTTGCAGAATAAGCGCGCTTGTCGTAACAATAAGCAAAATATACACGACAGCCGCAGATTGAAAGGTGTATTTGTTTGGTGTCCACAAGTAGCACGCAACGCTGATTGCAAACGAAACAGCCGCAATAAGCATAGTAGTAAGGTTGACAAAAAGTGCTTCGTTGACCGAACCGACGCCGCTGACAAGTCCCCAAATGTACAAAAAAAGTACAATCGTCGCCACAATAAATGACGCCTCACAGACGCGCCTATGCCAAAAACGAGTTATCGTTGGTAGTGTAATGGTTGCCCCCTACTTTTGTAATCTATCGCTATTATACTACAAAGCTTACGGTTTTGTGCTGTTAATTTTGCCCAAAATTGCCCAATTTTATTGAAAAAGTACACCTATTATTCTATAAGTGTACTTTTTGATACGTGGAGTGATATAAATTAAATATATCGATTTGCATTGATAGCTGCGCGCGCCATTCCGTCGCCTAAAAGTGCGCGCTCCTCTGGTGAGTAGCCCTCAAGCGTGCCTTTTGTGCCAAAAAAATCTCGCGTTTTTTGAATAATATTTGCAAAGGCACTTTTTGCGACAGGAGATTCCTGTACTTTTTCCCTCTGTTCTGGGGTGATTTCTGCCGGTCGATTAGCTGCTTCGTGGCATGTTAAAAACTGCTCTCCTACGCGATGTCCCATAGGCTGTTCTCTCCTCTTGTTTGTTAGATGGCTAGTATCGTTATACTATTCTTATTGTAGCAAGCGTAAGCAGTCCCGTCAACGGGTTATATGCGCTTTATGATATAAAATTTGTGCAAATTTGCGTTATTTTTTGACGGCGCGAGCTGCTTAACGGAATTTGCGCTTTTCGATGGCAGATTCGAGCGCAGATTTGGCTACACGAGCGGCGTTTTTAATTTTGTACGCAGCTTTTTCGTAGCATGGTGCATTCGATGCGGGTGCGTTGAAGGCTTCCTCGAGAGCGTGAGTTTGTGCGATAAGTTCACTTTTATTTGGTTCCGCAGCCTGTAGGCAGGTGGCAATATTGTGCTGTAGATTCGACCGGTACAAAAGGGTCGCAAAAGCGTGACGATAGTTTTCGCTTTCGGCGCTTGCAAGATAATCTTCAAGTTGCGCTGCACCGTCTGTTACGTAGTAGTCTCCATCAGGGTTGTGGGTGCGAAAGAACGCGAGTAGTTGCGCTTCGTACTGAAGGTGCTGTTCGCTCATGTGCTCAAGCGAGCTGAGTGGGTCTGGCGATTCGCCAATTGTTTCTTTCATAACTTCGTCATATGTGCGAATATTGCTTGTGACGACGCGATCCAGCCTGTAGTTTGCTTCGCTTTGCGAGCAGCCACCTTCGCCGCGCATAATAGCGTCGAGGTGATCTTGCAATTTTTCTTGGTTTTCGTCGTGCGCAAGTAGTGCATTTGTGAGTGGAGTGCACTCTTCTTTTATCCCTGCTTCAAGCTGGCGAAAAAGCTCGTTTTCGCTCGCGTCGTGTCCGGTTGGACGGTGTGATGAATGTTCCATGATTTCGTAATTATATCACAAATTTATTTTAAATGCAATAGCTTTTTGAAAAGTGAAAACCCCCGCCCAAAAAGCGAGGGTGGATTCACCTCCTAAAGGTTGAGTGCGCTGGTGATGACCTGCGCGGCGTAGTCGTGGCCCTTGCGGGTCGGGTGCCAGCTGGAGCCGATGCCAGCAACTTCAACGCGCAGTGCCCAAGTTGCGGACGAATTCCACAGAACGTCGGCGCTGGCATCTGCGCGATTAAACGGCGAGCCTGCGGCGAACGGGTCGACGTACTGCACGCCGTGGCGAGCTGCCGCGTTGGCCATTGCCTGGTTGACGTTGTTGCGAAGATTCATCGCAAGGCTCTGCTCGGACGGTTGCATGTAGATTTGCGTGTTGAGCGGCTCTGGCACGGTCGTGGCGTAGCCGAACATCGCGATGCGCGCGTTTGGCGCCTTTGCCTTGACTTCGTTCAGAAGCCAGTCGTAGTTGGCGGGCAGCTCGTTTGCGATCATGTGGCTGGAGTGCTGGATCGCCGGGCTGTCAGGGCGACAGTACGATGTGATGATGCATTCCATCACGCCCATGAACTCGGCGTCGATGCCGCCAGCGGTGATCGTGACGATTTCGGTCTCGGGCGAGAGCGAATCGAGCTGCGAGGTTTCCCCGGATTTGCCGTGGATAACCTCCCAAATAGTAGCGCCGGCGCAGGCCCGGAATGCCAGATTGTAGCCGGTATGAGCGGCGATCTGGTTGGGGTACGCGTGCGTGTTGCGCCAGCAGCCGGTATCCGGAATGGCGGTACCTTCTTCGTAGCTGCCGAGATCTGCATTGCCAACATTGACAGCGTACGGACTCTTGTAGACGTCCGCGCCCATGCCCGAAGCATAGGAATCGCCGAGGGCGACATACTGATTTGGCGCCGGATTTGCATTTGCAGCCGGAGCGAACAGAAGGGTTGATGCCAGCAGCGCCATAACGACGGCAAGCGCTGAGACGATGGACATACGGAGACGAATCACTCGTCTCTCCTTTCGAGGTGCGAACTACGGCCGATTGGCGCGTAGCATGGAGGCAAAAAGCCAAGAGTTATCTTAGTGCGAAGGGTGGGTGTGCGTCAAGCATTTTGGCAGCAATCCACGAAAAAAGCCCACCGTGTAAAGTGAGCTATTTTCGTGGTGA
>CAMEGH010000032.1 GCA_945916045.1 uncultured Candidatus Saccharibacteria bacterium | reverse complement strand
TTTCGGTGCCGGCCACCCAACTGATTCGCTCATCGGCACATTGCCTGATCGTTCGACGCGCGTTTCGCTCACGTTCACCGACAATTCAACCCTGTATTTTAACGATCAGCGCAAGTTTGGTTGGCTAAAGTTAGTGCCTACTGCCGAAGTGCCGCAACTGCCATTCATGCAAAAAGTTGGCCCCGAACCACTTGAAGCTGATTTTACTGCCACACAGTTTGCCGAACGTTTTACACGCCGTGCAAACACATCAATCAAGGCAGCGCTGCTCGACCAAACGGTAGTGGCGGGCGTAGGGAATATCTATGCCGATGAAAGCTTGTGGGGCGCGTGTATCGACCCACGCCGCAAAGTAAAAGATGTGTCGCCGCAAGAATTCGCACTGCTGTATACAGAGCTGCGCGCCGTGATGAATTTGGCGATCGAAAAGGGTGGTAGTACCGATAAAAACTACGTCAACGCCGAAGGAAAACGCGGCAGCTACATGGATTTTGCCCGTGTCTTTCGGCGCGAAGGCTTGGCGTGCCCACGCTGCGGCGCCACAGTCGAAAAGATCAAACACGCTGGGCGCGGGACGCATTTTTGCCCGGTGTGCCAGCGGTAAAGTGCTATACTAAAAACAATGATCACCCTCATCCATGGAGAAAACGCCTACGAGCGCGACCAGCAAGTCGCGCAGGTTTTGGCTGGCGCGGAAGCGGTCGAGCGCTACGATGGCGCCGAGGTAACGCCGGCGGATATCGGGCAATTTTTGCAGGGCGTGTCGCTGTTTGCGGCGGATCGGTTGGTGGTGATTTCGAATTTGAGCGACAACAAGCCGGTGTGGATTGCGCTCGGTGAGCAGCTTGAAAAGGTAGATGCCGCTACTGTTTCGCTGTTGCTGAACGAACCAAAGCCTGATAAGCGCACTAAAACCTACAAAACATTGCAAAAAATCGCCACAGTTACTGAATGCAAACCATTTGGCGAGCGCGACCAAGCAAAGGCGCAAGCTTGGCTGCAACAATATGCTAAAGCGCAGAAGATTTCGCTCGATACGGCCGGCGCGCGTGAACTGGTGCGCCGAGTGGGCGTGGAGCAATACACGCTTTTGAATGAGCTACAGCGCCTGGCGGTAATGGGCGACATTACGCTGCAAACCGTGCAAACGTACACCGAAGAATCGCCGCACGACACCGCGTTCGACCTGCTAGCATTTGCGATTGACGGCAAAACCAGCGCCGTGCAACAAAAAATCCGCACGTTGCAGGCGAGCGAAGACGCCTATATGACACTCGGCTTGCTGATTTCGCAGGCATACATGCTGGCCGGGCACGTACTGGGTGGTAACGCGGCTGATGCGGGCGATTTGGGTGTGCACCCGTTTGCGTTTCGGCAGGCAAAATCAACCGCAAATTCGCTTTCAGAAACGCGCTTGCAACTTGTGGTCGCAGAACTTGCGGCGGTAGATATGCAGCTCAAATCTACCAGCGTTGACCCGTGGCTGGCGATTGAAGTTGCGCTCACCACCATTGCCGAATCAGCGCAGTAGCCAATTCTCCGCAAACAGCAAAAGCAGCGCCATAAATTGCACGCAAAAACACCGCACACCCATCGCAAAAAACCCCAAAAACGCAAATATCACCCCAAAAACGGGGTGATATCTTTGTAGAGAGATAACGGATTACTTGTCAGTTTTCTTTGCGGCTGGCTTTTTTGCCGGAGCTTTTTTCGCAGCAGGTTTCTTGGCCGCAGGCTTTTTCGCTGCAGTTGTTGCGGCTGCTTTTGGCGCTGCTTTCTTTGCAGCTGGCTTCTTGGCTGGAGTTTTTTTTGCCGCAGCAAGTTTTACACCAGCTTCTTTCGCAATCTTTGAAAGCTGTGCTTTTTTGCGCGCAACGGTGTTCTTTTCAAGCAACTTTTTCTTTACAGCAGTATCAAGCGTGCTTTGCGCCTTGGCAAGTGTTTCGGCGCTTGGGCTCGCCAAAAAAGCTTTGTGCGCAGCTTTGATGTCTTTTTTAAGGCCAATATTGCGTTCGCGACGCTGGTTGGCTTGTTTTACGCGCTTAATAGCGGATTTGATGATTGGCATGTTACTCCTTTTATCTCTCTAGTAATTTGTACTTACAATCAGCTTTGAATTATACAGGAATTTTCAACAAAAGTAAAGTAGGGGATATTTGCGGATATTGTTGACATAGTAATATTGCTTATGGTATAGTCAGGGAAAAGTACTAAAAAAATAAATACAAGGTAGAAAACAAAGGTAAACACAATGAACGACACCGGTGTGAAGCAGCAAATTGTCGAAGGTATCAAAAGCGCAGATACGATTCTTGTGACGGTGGGGCAGAATCCAAGTGTCGATGAACTTTCGGCGGCATTAGGGCTAACGCTCTTTTTGAACGATATTGGCAAGCACGCCACAGCCGTGGTGAGCGGTGATATTCCACCAGCCATTACGTTTCTAAAGCCAGAAAAAACCTTTGAAAATAGCGTTGATAGCTTGCGTGATTTTGTGATTGCGCTCGATAAAGAAAAGGCTGATCACCTCCGGTACAAGGTAGAGGGCGACGTCGTAAAAATCTTTATTACGCCGTACCGCACCGTGATTACGCAAAAAGATTTGGATTACAGCCAGGGCGATTACAACGTTGAAATGGTGATTGCGATTGGCGTAAAAGACAAAGATCATTTGGATAAGGCGCTAGCTGCGCATGGTCGTATTTTGCACGATGCATCGGTGGCGACGATTGGTTTGGCGCCGAGCACGCTGGGTACGATGGATTGGAATAATCCAGAATCAAGCAGTTTGAGCGAACTTGCGACCGGGTTGGTCGACGAACTAAAGTCGGACGAAAACCCAGTGAAAGAACGCATTGCCAGCGCGCTTTTGACTGGTGTTGTGGCTGCAACCGATCGTTTTAGCAACGACAAAACGACCGCAAATGCGATGACTATTTCGGCGCAGTTGATGGCGTTGGGTGCAAATCAGCAGCTGATTGCCGCCAAGCTTCGCGAAGGTAGCAAGATGGATCTTTCGGAAGGCAAAGCTTCGAAGATTGATCGCACAAAGGCAGGAAATCAGCCAAAAAAGCAGCCAGAACAAAAAAAGAAGCAAGAAAATAAAGATAGTTTTAAGATTTCTCATCGCTCGAATGACGACGATGATACGGCCGGCAAAAAGCCAGAGCAATCTGCGAAACGGGAAGACAAACCTGCCCAAAAGCAGTCTGATTCTGAGGATAAAAAGCCAAAGCAGCCAGAACAAACGCCAGCGCCAAAAAAGCAAGATGACGCTGGCTTGCCTCCGGTAAAACGCCCAGAAGAAACCCCGGCGCCAAAGCCAACTCAGCCGCCACAAACCACGCCACCAGAAACGCCAGCGCCGCAAACTCCGCCGCCGCTGCCAGTGCCAGAGCCACCGGCTCCTGGCGGTGACAGTGACGCGATGGCCAAGCTCGATCAACTTGTGAGTAGTTCAGGCGCGCCTGCGCCAACTGACGAGGGTGAAACTGCACGTTTGGCGAACGCGCTTTCGCAAGATATGCAGCCAGAAATTAACGGCGTGCGCCAATCAAACACGCAAGCGAATGGCGATGGGCCAGTGTTTGGCGGAACATTAAACGCGACTACGCACCAAGCTGCGGAAGACAAGCGCGCCAACGCCGACAAATCGCAAAATAAAGCAATTCTTTCGCACGGCGGGAAATACGTTGGCAACGGCGAACCGACGTTCCAATCGCCGCTTAACGGCGTAACTGCGCCAAACGACGAGCCGCCACGCGTTGACCCATTGGCAGACGCGCCAGCTTCACCGACGGCCAAGGCAAACACTATCGAGCCGTTGCAGGCCACAGCGCCACCGTTGCCGCCACTTCCATCAATGCCAGACCAAGGTGGTGTGCCAGCTACGCCTCCGCCGCCGCCAACGCCTGACTTCTCGCAGTTGCCGCCAATGCCGCCGCAAATGCCAGATTTTATGCAAACACCGCCAACTGATTCGAGCGACGATACCTTGCCGCCAGAAGATCCAATCGGCGCTATGTTGCCGCCAGCGCCGCCGGCGAACGACCCAAGTCCAAGCGACCCAGGGCAATTCAAAATCCCTGGCGCGTAAACAGCTTCACAAAAACACCTCGCTCTCGGGGTGTTTTTTTGCGTCACTACTGTTACAATAGGGGCGATGACTGATGGAATTCTTCTAATCGATAAGCCCGCAGGGCTGACAAGTTTTGGTGTAGTGGCGCGGATTCGGCGCGTATTAAGCCAGCAAGCGGGCAAAAAAGTAAAGGTAGGGCATACCGGCACGCTTGACCCATTTGCGACTGGTCTGATGATTTTGGTGATCGGTAAAGAATGCAAAAAAGCTGGCGAATACACCAAGCTCGATAAGGTGTACGAAGCGACTATCACGCTCGGCAAAACCAGTACAACAGGCGACCCAGAAGGCGAAATAACAGAGGTAGATGACGTACAGCCTTCGCTCGAAGCAGTACACGCTGCACTCGCAAAATTTGCTGGCGATATTCAGCAGCGCCCGCCAATCTTTAGCGCTATTAAGATTGATGGTCAGCGCGCCTACAAACTTGCGCGCGACGGCAAAGAAGTGGAATTGCCGCTGCGCACCATTACCGTGCACTCGCTTGAGTTGGTGGAATATTCCTACCCAACGCTCAAAATCCGCACGCACGTTTCGAGCGGGACGTACATTCGTAGCTTGGCGGTGGACATTGGCCAAGCTCTGGGCACGGGCGCGTATTGTAGCGAGCTACGCCGAACGCAGATTCGTGAATGGAATGTGGCCGAGGCGCAGACTTTGGCGGATTTTGGGATAGATAGCTAACTATTTTTGCGGTTCGACTGTAGGTAGGCCTTGAGTGCTGAATTTGCAATAAAAAGATCATTCCATACGGCAGGTTTGTCAACTCCTGTGTCAAGCTGTTGCAGAGCCTCTTCGAGAGGTGCGACAGCTTGCTCGGTTTCATCGGATGACCATTCGTGAAGAAGCACAATATCGAGAGCATAACAAGCAATTTTCTCGCCAACGGTGACTGGGTATATTGGCTCGGTATTTCGCACAGAAATTGTGTCCACGGACAAGAACTCAGCAAGTGACACTATTTCTGATAAGCGTATGAGAGCTAGGGTGTCGTTGTTGTGCTTCTGCATGTGCATTTTATAATAACGCAAACAGGAAAAAAGAGCCAGTTTTGTATCATGGCTCAGGATAGGGTGTTTAGTAGTACGACCAGTTTAGATCGAACGGCAGGTATCCAATGCCGTGCTTCTTGTCGTACAGAACTTTGCCATCGATGTCTCGGACATAGACAACGTTTCCGTATTCATCGATAGCCACGTGGACCTTTTTCTTCTGGTCTCGTTCACCAACGGTGCCAGAGAAAAAGTTGGTCTGCATCGTTCCTGTGTCGCTGTCGTAGCTAGCACTGTACTTCTCGTAGGTGCTAACACTCGGCAACCCCGCTGCTCTCCGATCATCCACGCACGTATTGCACATGCAGTTGTCGGGGTAGTCGTACGGACAGGGGATGCGGGGCGGATCAAAACGACCCATCGTAACCACTTCCTTCCAAGAAGTGTCACATGAAGCTACGGTAGCTTCATAATAAAAAAGCCGAGGAAATCCCTCGTACTTTAGCAAACGGTGTTTGCGCAGTAATTACTATATATATATTGATTTAATTTGTCAAGTAATTCTTGAAAATACGGAAGAGTATAAATATTGACTTTTCATCAAACTTATGCTAACATATAAAAGAGTTTAGTATAAAAATAGCACTATGTATCCAGATCAAACAGCCTTCGAAAAACGAGAAACGTTCAACAAAAAGCGCAAAAACCGCGAATTGACGCCGGAAGAAATTGCCGAGCAAGAGCAGCAGTACCAAAATTACAACGACCATATTAATGATATGTTTGGCGTGAGCGAGGTGCGGGCGCACGATTTTGGTTCGCAGGATGTGGCGCGTGGGTTGAGTGTTAACGCGAAAGAACAGCTTGGCATGAGTTCGAACGGCGATACAGAGGCGGTCGCGGAAGGCGTGGCCGAGGCGTACGGCGCTTTTACACAAACACATTCGGCGGACGCACGTACATTTTCGCACAGTGTGGAAATTGCCAAACAAGAGGCGAATGAAGCACTTTCGCAAACTTCGCTGGGCGAGGTGGACCACACTGATGTACAAAAACGTGTGTTGGGTGAAAAGCTAGAAAATTCCGCTGATGGTGAAGAGGTGGTTGGCAAGCCAGAATTTTTGGATCAAGAAAGCCAGAATGATGTGGCAAATGTGGCGATTGCGGAAAAAATGATTGCTGCGGCCGATGAAGGCGACCCCGAGGCGCTTGCGAATGTGCAGCAATTATTGGGCCAGAGTCGCACGGCACGCGCGTACTTTCAGAATGCAAAGGAAGCGGGTGGCGCAAACCGTTTAGATAACGAAACGCTGGCTGAACTTGGCCGAAATATTCGCAAATATGATTTGGCGGCGCCGGCCGGTGAAGATGATACTACGGAAGATGCGCCTGAAACGCTTGATGATGTTTTAGCTCAAGATAACGAGCAAAATCAATCAGAAGTAGGCGAAACTGCCGAACCTGGCAACGAGCAATCTGCCACAAAAAACGCCACAAATCCAGCAGAAACCGCGCCAAATGCACACGATTTACTGACGCCGCAACATGGCCAAGCGAATGAAAAAACCGCGGCTATCAATCACGCGCGTAACGATGTATTTGCCGCTTTTGACACGGCAAATCAGCAGCCTGGCGCGCAAAACGATTACGACTTGGTGCGCTAATTTAACGCACGCTCAGCCCCAACCCTGCAAACGTTTCGCACACAAACACCGGCTGTTCTGGCGAACTGAGCGCGGCGTTGTAGCGGTAGCCAAGTTCTGCAAACGTAGGCAACTGCGAAGT
>CAMEGH010000031.1 GCA_945916045.1 uncultured Candidatus Saccharibacteria bacterium | reverse complement strand
GTCGTGCTGGATCTTCGCGGTAACGGGGGTGGCTATTTGCAAGCGGGCGTCGATATTGCCAGCATTTGGCTCGATGACGAGCTAGTGGTGAGCGAGCGCGGCAAAGACGACAAAGCTACCGAACTACGCTCGCGCAGCCAGCCAATTTTGCACGATGTCCCAACTGTCGTATTGATTAACGCCGGTTCGGCCAGTGCCAGTGAGATTGTGGCAGGTGCGCTCAGCGAACATGGCGCAGCAACCTTGCTTGGTGAAGAAACCTACGGCAAGGGAAGTGTGCAGGAATTGATTCCGCTTTCGAACGGTGATTTACTGAAGGTAACCAGTGCTAATTGGTATACACCAGAAGGTAAAAGCATCAGCGAAGAAGGTATTTCGCCAGATGAAGAAGTCGAGCTAACGAGCGACGATATTAATAACGATCGCGACCCGCAACTTGACGCTGCCTTGAAGCAGCTGCGCAAATAGCTTGTGCTAATGTAAAAAAGTGAGTACAATACAACTATGGAAAATCAGAACAAAATTTTACTTGTAGAAGATGACATAACACTGGCAGAAGTGTATCGCTCGCGCCTTGAAATCGAAGGATTCGAGGTAAAAGTGGTGCACGACGGCGAAGAAGCGTTGAGTACGATTCAGCAATACAAGCCAGCTCTTGTACTGCTTGATGTGATGATGCCAAAGATGAATGGCTTCGACGTACTTCAGTCGATTCGTAATACGCAGGCAACTGCTAGTACTCGGGTGATTATGCTAACTGCGCTTAGTCAGTCAAAAGATAAAGAGCGTGCCGAAGCGCTTGGTGCAAATGAGTACTTGGTAAAATCACAGATGGTGATTGGCGACGTGATCGAGCGCGTGAAGTATCACGTTAATTCATAAAGAAGTAGCTGTAGGTTTATGAAGCACTCCGCTGATGAAAGTGGAGTGTTTTTTGGTTGTAGAAAACTGGCCGCTCTGCTTGTACGAAAAATTTTCAACAAAAAACGCCCGCTTAGCTGCGAGCGCCTTTTAGCACAAAGTAATTATTGAACCGTAACTTGTGTGCGAGGTGCAGTCTTGCCTGTAAAGAGGCCTTTCTTTACCTTTTTGAATTCAACAACGCCATCTTTGGCAGCGTGAATTGTGAAGTTTCGGCTCATGTAGGTGCCGTCACCTGAAATTTTGGTTGCACCGGTCTGGCGAACAAGTACTTCACCTTCGCGAACTTGTTGGCCGCCAAAGCGCTTTACACCAAGTCGTTGTCCGGGACTTTTGTGGATGTTCTTACTAGAACCACCAGCTTTAACTTTCGACATGCGTCACTCCTTATATATTTCTATCAATACAATCTACTCTATTGTACGGCACAGATTGCGTTTCGTCAAGGGGTGGCGGTTATTTTGTGAGTGGTTTTTTGAAGATAAGAATATCGCGCGCCACAACCTGGTCGTCGCGGTAGTAAAGCAGCGGTTTTTGATTGGTTTGCTCGTAGCCCATATCCGCCAAATGGTGTACCAACGGCAGGCGCGTAATGTATTTGGTGGTAAGATTTCGCCACGCGGGCACAGCAATGGTAAACGATGTGCCGGGCGCAACTTGCGCGCCAATATTTTTTAAGAAATTAGAGATAATCGCGTTACAATTTCCCTGAACTTCGCGCAATTTGGCGGGCGAAGGCGTGGCGCTGAACGGCTGGCCCAAATAGGTTTCGCACACCACGGCAGTGATGTTTTTGGCGTTTTGCCAGGTTGCGTTGGTGGCGTCGCCTTGGTGTAGGGCGGTGAGTTTGCCGCCAGTTTTGTGCGTGGTTTGCAGCCATTCTAGGTTTGCGCCAGTAAAATCGATCATTTTGTCGCTGAGGTCGGAACCATACACGTTGTAGTCGCGCAGCAGCGCTTCTTGCAAAATCACGCCGGTGCCACAAAATGGGTCAAGCACAAGTTCGTTTTGCGGCGAAGCTGCTTCGCCAACGGCCATATTTAGCATCATTAGTGCTAATTTTGGTGGCAACATTCCCACAAAAGCGTCGCGTTTTGGGCGGCCTTGGTCGCGTTTGGCAAGCGCGGTAATATTTTGCGCGCCGGTGCTTTCGGCCACAAACGTTTTGCCGTCATTTTGCACAATCAAAAGTTCGATTTTGTGCGGATTTAACCCTAGTTTATTGTGGTGGCTGACCGCGGTGTTTAGTGTCAATTCTTTGCTTGGTAGGGCGCGCAAACTGCCGCCGGCTTTTTTAAGTTTTTGCTTGAGCGACAAGCTCAAATTGTTGACATCACGCGGGCGCACGTGCGTTTTGCCATACACGCTAATGCCAAGCGTAATTTTGTGATCGCCGGCCTGCCATTTTGGCAAATAATATTCAGAGATCGCCCGCGAAACTGCTGGCCAATTGGTGTGCGGAATTTCAAGCACCAAACGCCCAGCTTTTTGTGTGCCGCCGGTGGCCTGAATATCAAACGAATCGCACGAAATCAGCGCGGCTTCGCGGCCAATCATTTTTGTAGAACCGTATAGCGCCGCCAATTCTGCACGGCCAAGTTCGGGCTGGCGCCCCAAGATACATAACATCATATGTTTTAGTATACTACAAACAGTGGTCTATCGATAGCGCGCATGGTTCACAGACGGCGCGCCAAGGAGTATAATGGGAATATGAGAAATTTGTCGTGGAGAACTTGGCTGAGTATTGTGACGTTCGTGATTATCGCGATTGTGCTGTATACGTCGCGTCACGAGCTGCAGCAGGCGTGGGGATTGCTCCAGGAAGTGAATTTGTGGCTGCTACTTGGACTGCTGATTCCGCTGCAATTCTTGTCGTATCACGCGATGGGCGAGGTGATTTTTTCGTATTTGCGTTCGCAGGGGCAGGGCACAAGTATTTCGCCGTTTAAATTTGCGCGGCTCTCATTGGAGATGAATTTTGTCAATCACGTGCTGCCAAGCGCGGGCGTGAGCGGCGCGTCGTATATGGGGTGGCGGCTGAAGCATTACGGTATTTCGGTGTCAAAATCGACCTCGGCGCAATTGGTACGAATTGTGGCGGTTTCGGGCGGATTCGCGATCGTTTTGGCGATTGCGGTGCTGAGCATGCTGCTGGATGGTTCGCTCAATCGCTGGGTGAGTTTGCTTTCGGCAGCTCTGGTGGCGGCGGCGTTTATTGTGGTGGCAATTATGATTTTTATTTTGGAACGCGAAAAAACCATGACAAAAATGGCGCGCGGCATGGTAAAAATCACGAATGGCGCAATTCGTGTGTTGACGCTTGGGCGCGTGCCCAAAAAGATTTCGTCGGCGCAGCCGTTGGCGCTTTTTTTTGGCGATATTCAGGCGGATTATCGTACTATTCGCCGCAAAAAAAAGTTGCTACTAAAACCACTTTTGTGGGGCGTGATTTTTTCTGCGGCAGATGTCGCGATGTTTTACGCGGCGTTTGTGGCGCTTGGCCACCCGGTTAATCCCGCGCCAATTGCGGTGGCGTTTGGTTTGGCGGGCGCGGCGTCGTTTTTCATGGTAACGCCGGGCGGCGCTGGGCTGTACGAAGTGGTGATGATTGGCTTTTTGACGCTCTCTGGGGTTGACCCGCGCGTGGGAATTGCCGCGATTGTTTTGACGCGCGTCGTGCTTATGCTGGGCACAATTATTGCGGGCTACTATTTTTATCAACAGGCGATTATGAAGCATGGACGCAAGCCAAAGTCCTCTGTTTAGCGTTGGCGATTTTGTCGCGATTACCAACCAAGTGCTTGAGCAAGCCTATCCGAGCATTTTAATTGAAGGCGAAGTCGAAAGTTTTAAGGTAAACCAGGGCAAATTCGTGTTCTTTAATTTGAAGGACAGCGAGGCGAGCGTCGGCTGTTTTATGATGGCATTTGCGCTGCGCACGTCGATCGAAGACGGCATGAAAGTGATTGTGCGCGCCCGGCCAAAACTAACGCAATGGGGCAAATTTAGCCTAACAATTGAAAGTATTCGCCCGAGCGGCGAAGGCAGCTTGAAGAAAAGTTTTGAACTTTTGAAAGCGAAATTAACTAAAGAAGGCCTGTTTGCGCCAGAACGCAAACGACTGTTGCCGCATTGGCCGCAGCGCGTGGCGGTGATTTCGAGCATGGAATCGGCCGGATATGCGGATTTTATGAAAATTGCCAACGAGCGCATGGGCGGCGTGGAATTTGTGGTGCATCACACGCAAGTGCAGGGCGAAAGCGCGCCGCAACAAATCGAACAGGCGATTGTGCGCGCCAACGAAGCCGAGCAGCCGGCTGATGTTTTGGTGCTGATTCGTGGCGGCGGCAGTGCGGATGATTTGGCGGCTTTTAACGACGAAAAATTGGTGCGCGCGATTGCCGCCAGCCGTATTCCAACGTTGGTGGGCGTGGGGCATGAAGTCGATGTTAGTTTGGCGGACATGGTGGCCGATGTGCGCGCCGCCACGCCAAGCAACGCCGCGACGATTTTGCTGCCCGATCGCCACGAAACAATCGCCCGCGTACAGCGTATGGCGCATGGATTGGCGCCGCGTATGTTGCAGTTGGTGGATGATCGGCAGAAGTACGTCGCCGAACAATTAGAACGTGCGCGCGACGGCATGTTTGATGCGCTTGATGACGCCAGCGAACGCACCGCCACTTTGCAGCAATTGCTGGCGCCGTACAATCCGCACAATGTATTGGCGCGTGGTTACGCAATTGTGCGCGGCAGCCCGGCGCCTGGCGCGCAGATTTCCATCGAAACGGCACATAATATAATTACAGCAAAGGTAGAAAAAAATGAGCAAAAATAGTACGCACATCGAAGATGACATCAAGCAATTGGAAGCGCACATTGCGTGGTTTGAAGGCGACGAATTTAATTTGGAAGAAGCGCTTAGCAAATATCAAGAAGCCGAAAAAATGGCCGAAGAAATCACCAAAAAATTGAGCGAATTAAAAAATACCATCACCAAGGCGACCGAGAAATAACGTGCTTGCGGTGTGGATTGTAGGTGGCATTATTGTGGCGGTATTTTTGCTGACCGCCTTGATTGGCGCGCCCTACGTTCCCACGCACAAAAAGCAGGCAAGCGCGGCATTTACCACGCTGCGCCCTGTGAAGAAAACCGACGTCGTGCTGGATATTGGCAGCGGCGACGGCGTGGTTTTACTACAGGCACTACAGGCTGGCGTAGGCAGAGTAGTTGGCTACGAAATCAATCCGTTTTTGGTGTGGATTTCGCGCTTGCGACTGCTTCGTTGGCGGCAAAACGTCCACATTAGTGTGAAGAATTTTTGGGAAAGCTCATTCCCGAGCGACGTAACGGTTGTATATACGTTTGGCGAATCACGCGATATTGGCAAAATGCATGCCAAAGTGCAGCGCGAAGCCACCCGAATCGGCAAAAAAATCGACTTTATTAGCTATGCTTTTGCTGTGCCAAATCAGCCAGAAAAAAAGAAGCTTGGCGCGCTGCTTTTGTACGAAGTTTCTCCTTTACAGAAAAACAAAACATAAGTATAATAACGGCATGAATACACAACAAAAACAATCAGGAAGCGTGATAATGGTGGTGATGCTGGCGGTTTCCGCGGCACTTGCAGTCATTTTTGCAGGGTTGGCCTTTTGGGCATACATGCAATACACGGAACAAAAAAGTGATGTCGAGGGGCGAGTAGAGCTTGCGGTGTTGCAAGGCAAGCAAGAGCAAGCCGAAGAAAGTGAACGCCAATGGCGCGAACGCGAAGCCGAGACAACCAGCGAATTTGTTGGCCCAGATGACTACGGTCGTTTGTCATTCCGTTTTCCGCGGCACTGGAGTGTACATGAAGCAACCGACATTACGCGCGGTGGCGACTACGAAGCGTATCTGAACCCAGGTAAAGTGCCGCCAATTAGCAACAATCAGCAGTTTGCCATCCGTGTAACAATTGAAAACACTGATTATGACCGTGTTATCCAAAGCTACGCCTCAAAAATCCGTAACGGTGATTTGCGTAGTTCAGCAACGAGCTCGCAAGGTATTACCGGCACACGACTTGATGGCAACTTCAACAACAACATTCGTGGATCGGCGGTAATCTACAAAATCCGCGACAAAACAGCTACAATTCGGACTGACGCTGATACCTTCCGCGCAGATTTTGATCGGTTGATCCAAACCATCGATTTTGTGCAATAAATTCGCCAAAATCTGAAGCCACAAGCAATACCCCGCACCGTGCACTTCGTGCTAAAATAAGAGCATGAACGAGCGGAGCGGGGATTTTTCTACTTTTGATAGCAGTTTGATAGCGGCAGCACACGAGCTAAAAAGCCCGATGGCGTTGATTCGCCAGCTGGCGCTTGAGCTTGAAACCGACGCCTTGCCCGAGCAGCGAGAACAATTGCAACAAATGATTTTAACGAGTGAACGCTCGCTGCGTTTAACAACAAGTTTAACGCGTTATAAGCAGCTGAATGAATCGTTGTCGCTGCTAGAAGTTGAGCCAATCAATCCGCAGCAATTGTGCGAAGAAGTTGCGCACGAACTGTGGCCGTTGTTTGATGCGCACGGCCGCACGATAGAGGTAGATACACGCCGCGCGCCGCCGTTGGTGGTGGCAAACCGTGATTTGTTGCGCCGAATTCTGCTGCATTTTGGCGACAACGCGTTGCAATATGCGCATTCTGGCCGGGCGCAATTTAGGATTCAACAAAGCACGAGCGGCGTGCGCGTTGGCTTGCGCGACGACGGCCCAATTGCTCCAACCGCAAAAACGCCGCTGATTGGCCGCCCGGCCAGTAGCGGGCTTGGGCTGCAACTTTCTGCCCAATTTGCGGGCATGATGAATGGCACAATCGGCAGCGTGCGCCACCAATCTGGCATGACGTTTTACGTGCAAATGCTGCCGTCAGAACAGTTGGCGCTGCTATGAGCGCATCTATTTTGCTGGTGGATGACGACGCGTGGCAGCTGGGAATTTA
>CAMEGH010000030.1 GCA_945916045.1 uncultured Candidatus Saccharibacteria bacterium | reverse complement strand
TTTGCAGTAGCTATTCGGGCAACACCGAAGAAACAGTGGCGTGTTTGCACGAAGCGCGCGAACGCGGCGCGCAAATTGGCGTTTTGGCAGCGGGCGGCGTTTTGGCGGATGAAGCACACCGGCACCAAATGGCTTTTGTGGCCATGCCAAGTGGCTTGCAGCCGCGCATGGCGATGTTATACAATTTGCGCGCATTGGTAAAATTGCTGGTAGAATTTGCAGTGATCGACCGATCGTACTTTGATGAAATTGCCGAACATGCCGACTGGCTGCATGAAGAAACTGCCAATTGGGGGAAGGAAAACACCACCGATTTTAATATTGCCAAACAATTAGCGCTCATGAGCGTGGGCAAAACGCCAGTATTTTACACTGGTCACATGATGGCGCCGGTGGCCTACAAATGGAAAATCAGCTGGAACGAAAACGCCAAAAACGTCGCGTTTTACAACGAACTGCCAGAATTTAACCACAACGAATTTATGGGCTGGGCGAGCCATCCGGTCGAAAAACCGTTTGCGGTGTTTGATTTGATTAGTAATTTTGAACACGAACGAATTTTGAAACGATTTGAAGTAACCGACCGATTGCTCAGCGGCATGCGGCCAAAGGCGCACATTGTAAGTTTGCAGGGTGCAACACCGCTGGCGCAAATGCTGTGGGGCTGTATTTTGGCCGATTTTGTGAGTATTTATGTGGCAATTTTGAACGGCGTTGACCCAACGCCAGTAAACTTGATTGAAAAGTTTAAAAAAGAACTTGGCTAAAACGCGGAAAAAGGAAAATCCCCGCGCGAGTAAATAAACTCGAGCGGGGAAGTGGACGTATTTTAGCTTTTGTTACAAAGCCAAAATCGACTTAATGTCCTTTGCCTGGCGAGCCAGCCGGTGAGTCTCCTCGATCACCTCTTCCGGAACCTGCAGCGGTGCGCCGGTCAGCGTCACGTACATTTTTCGGTTGATGATGTGCTCGCGGTTGAGCCCCGTGACAACGTAAGCTTCGATCACGAGCGAATCATTGGTGATGATACCGGGCGTGTCCATGCACACTCGCACCCACAAGCCGTCGTTGGACCAGCAGGCGATGATGATGTGGTAGCTGGGCAGCGCTTCAATCTTCCGGTTGAGCAGCTCGAGAGTGAGCGGCGCGTGCTGCAGCGACCGTTTCGGGTCGCTGCTGTACAGCTCTTTGCCGCCACCACCGCGCATGTCGGTGTGATTCAGCGAGTGCGCGAGCCGCGCTGGCTCCTCGGAAATGGACTGACGGACGGTTTCCATCTGCGGTTCCTGAAAGGAGTTCCGGTGCCGATCGGGCTGTCGCTTCACCTGACGATTGAAGTGTTCCAGGTCGCTTGCTGCTTCGTGCAGCAAGCGTGAATTCGTAAGAATAGTGGCCATGATAGCCCTTCCTGTCGAAAAAGTGGACGTTCCACTCTTTTTATTATATCACATTGCTCTACAAAAAGCAATACTAAGCGCAAAAATAATTTTAGTGATATTGGCGCAGTGCGTCGATTGGGTTTTTGCGTGCCGCGCGAATCGCAGGGTACATGCCAAAAATCGTGCCAATTACGACTGAAATCCCAAACGCCAACACCGGAATATACCATTCAAACCCTGGCAAGAACGGTAAAATTGGCGTGGCCAAAAAAGCGATTCCGTAGCCAAGTGCAAATCCGGCTAGCCCCCCCGACATGCTCATTGCCAGTGCTTCGATCATAAATTGCATACTAATGTGCATATTGCTGGCGCCCACGGCTTTGCGGATGCCAATTTCGCGCGTGCGTTCGGCCACGCCCACTAGCATAATGTTCATAATTCCGATGCCGCCAATAATCAGCGATACGATTGCCACAGAGGTCGCCGCCGCCGCAACTGCCACAAATAATTGCGATGATGGCCGCGAAATATCCGACCCGGTTAGCACTCGGAAATCTTCTTCGCCATCGTGCGATTTTTTCACCGCCGCGGCAATTGCTTCGGTGGTAGCGTCAAGTTTGGAAACGTCGTCCACGCGAATGTTAATTTGGCGAATATGCGCGACACCTTCGTTGAATTGCTTGCCGCTTTCAAGATTAATAATCGCGGCTTTATTGAGGTTAAAATTATTGTAATTTATGCCGGTTGGCACTGGTTTTAGAATACCGATGACCGTAAATGTTTGGTTGCGAATGCTAAATGTTTGGCCAATTGACTGATTGGTGCCGAACAAATCCACCGAAAGTTGGTTGCCAATCACGGCCGTGTTAGTGTTGGTGATTGAATCGATAAATTGGCCGTCGCGAATGGCAAAATTCGACACAGTAGCGAGCTCTGGCGTGGTGGCAACAATTGTGGCGTCGTTGACAGTTTCGTCTTGCGACTGCACGCGCCCCGACACTGACATGAGCGGTGCGACCTCTGTTACGTTATCGACATTAGCGATGGCGGCGATGTCATCTTCCACCAGCGAACTAACACTAAATGAATCATTGCTGGCGGGATTGAGCATATCTTGGACCGAATCAGGATTTTCGCCAGTGCCCGGGCGTACCACGACCATATTGCCGTCGAGTTCGCTAATTTGGCGATCAACCAAACGCACCGCACCAAGGCTTAGCGCCATAATTGCCGTCATGCAGGCCACGCCCAGCGTAATGCCCAGTACCGTGAGGCGCGTGCGCAATTTGTTTGAGCGCAACGATTCGCGCGCATTTTCGATATGGTTAAGCAGTAAAATTCGCATTATTGGGCTTTCTTCTTACTTCGTTTGAGCTTGCTGGTGAGTGATTCTTTAGCTTTTTGTGCCTTTTTTGTGGTTTTTTCGGCCTTTTTGCCGGATTTTTGCGCTTTTTGGGGAGTTTTTGCGTCAGCTTTTTCGCTTGGCGCTTCTTCTTTCTTTTTTGGCGTCGTATCGTCGGTTTTTACGGCAATGGTTTTTGCGCGGTCACCGAGGCCTGGTTTTTTCACATCGTTTGAGGTGGTGTTTTTGATGACGGTTTTGCTGGTGTCGGTGTCAATCGTGCCATCAAGCATAGTAATAACGCGGTCGGCGTAGGTGGTCATGGCGGGGTTGTGGGTTACCATAATGATGGTGTTGCCGCGGCGGTGAATGTCGGAAAGTTCTTCCATAATAACGTGGCTGGATTTTGAATCGAGGTTGCCGGTTGGTTCATCTGCCAAAATAATCGAGGGGTCATTAACAAGCGCGCGCGCAATTGCCACCCGCTGCGTTTGCCCGCCTGAGAGCTGGTAGGGCATGTAATATTCACGCTCGTTTAGGTGGAAGGTAGAAAGCATTTTGCTGGCAAGTTTGAGCGCTCGCGTGCGATTGTAGCCGGTGTACGTAAGAGGTAACGCGACGTTCTCAATCACGGTAAGGCGCGGTACAAGGTTAAAATTTTGGAACACAAACCCAATTTGCTGGCTGCGAATATCGGCGCGTTTGTGGCTGGGCAATTTAGAGACCGCTTTGCCGTCGAGGTCATATTCGCCGTCATCGGGTTTATCAAGCAAGCCGAGCACATTTAATAGCGTGGTTTTGCCGCAGCCGCTTGGGCCCATAATCGCAATAAATTCGCCCTTATTCACCGTGAGGTCAATTGAGCGCAAAACCGTATGCTCGGCATCGCCAACTCCATAACGTTTGGTAAGCGAGCGCAGCGAAATAACCGGTGTTTGTGTAGATTTTTTCATTCATACCTATTATAGTGCGATATTGCAACCAACCGCAACCATAAGCGGTGTGGAAAATGTTGTGGATTATGTCATTTGCGAAGCGATAGGCGTACGTTTGGATTGTCTGGTAGAATAAGAGGAGTTTTGGAGAGGTGGCCGAGTGGCTGAAGGCGCACGCTTGGAAAGCGTGTAAACGGGCAACCGTTTCGCAGGTTCGAATCCTGTTCTCTCCGCCAGGAGAAATATCCTCATGCGCTTTTCTGGTGTATGGGGATATTTCTTTTCGTCAGACGGCCACACAAATTGACAAATAAACATATGTATGATAATATTGTATATATAATTACTCACAAAAATAAACAATGAAAGAACTTGTCCCCCACGAAAAAAATCACGCCGAATCCGTTATGGAATTTTTTGCGACGGATGAGCGTTTACAAAATCCGACGATGCGGCGGGATTATTTTGCACAGTTAGATGAAAACGATTTTTTGGATATTGTGCAAAAAACGGCCGGGCTAGTGCGATCGGGTGAAGCTGAAAATCAATATTTTGATGGCGAAAATGTATCGCTGATGTTTCATGAAGTGCCTGATCAGCGTGAAAAAGAGCAGCTTTTGCGTGAAACATGGGGTGTGGCGCAGGAATTTTTGCAAAACAATGAATTGCCCGACGATGACGCGCTTGACTATGCGGCGCTGACGGTGGCGGGCGGTATTTTGTACGCGCACCCGTTTGCGGATGGCAACGGCCGCACCAGTCGAGCGCTGTCGTACGTTATGGCGCGTGGCGGAAATGCGCAGGAATTGCAGGAAATTTTAGCCGAAAGTAACGGTGGTGGAACGTGGAACGTGCAACCGTTTTTTCTCGCAGGTAGTGAGTCAAAAGAATATGTAGGGAGTCATCCAGATCGCATTCAGTGGGACGACGCGTTTGCGGGCGAGGCAGAGGATGCGCTTGGTGGCCAGATTGCTAACAGCGGGTTTAATACGACAATTTTGCGTGAATTTATCGAACAAAATAATGAACTGGCGCAGCCATATATTGAAAAGGCTTCAACAGGCAATGAAGATGATGAAATTATATTGAACGGACAGGCGTTTATTGCGGAACTTGTGCGCGATGAGGCGGGTGGAGTTGAAAATGCGCGAAAGTTGCTCGAAATTCGCCGAAATGTACAAGCACGATATGTGAAGCAGTTTTTAGAATCGATGCGTTCAGGTGAGCGAATTGACCGAAGCCGATCGCACTTGCAAGAAATTCCTACTCGCGACGGTATGGATGATGCGAATATGGAAAAAGCGCAGCGTATCAACCAAACGATGAGTGATGAAATTGGTAGACGAGCGGTGTATGGGTTGTTGACCCCCGCAGATCAGCGGTTGGCATATCATCGAGCGCGTTCAGAGGTGCGACATAAGGTGAATTAGTGTAGGCAAGGCTAAGCACCCGACATTTTCGCCATCGCCACTGAAGTTTTCGCCCGAAATCAAGAAAATTAACCCAACCAAAAGCAGTATGCTATACTACTAAGTATGGACGTAGAGAGTAATCAAACACCTCAGCCGGCGCCGGCCGAACCAGGGGTGGCAGTGGGTACGGAAGGTCGCCAGGCAATGCCGCGCGTGACACTGACTGCCGGGGCTGTTTCGATGGATAGTAACCGTATTGAACAGGCCGAGCCACAAGAGGTAGAATGGATGGCGAAAGAATATATCGCCCCCGAGAAAAACACCTGGTGGTATGTTGGCTTGATTGCGGTGGTGATTGCGGTGATTGCACTCGACGTATTCTTGCTAAAAGCGTGGACGGTTTCGTTCTTGATTGTGGCGATTGCCGCGGTGTTGGTAGTGATGTCGGTGCGACCTTCGCGCGATATTGCCTACCGTTTGACGCAAAAAGGCCTTTTTGTGGGTGAACAATTTTACGATTTTGCCGATTACAAAGCATTTGGCGTGACGCACGATGGCAAAGAAAACTCGATTTTTTTGATCCCGGTAAAGCGTTTTCGCCCTGGGCTTTCGGTATATTTCCCGGTAGAATCGGGCGAACAGATTGTGGATTTGGTGGGCCGCCGCTTGCCAATGCAAGAAATCAAGCTGGATTTTGTCGACAAATTGGTAAAAATGCTGCGCCTGTAACCACAAAGGCTTGAACGCGCGCGTTTCCTCTGTTATAATACGTATTGATTGCATGAGATTTACGCACCCGTAGCTCAGCTGGATAGAGCGTCGGCTTGCGGAGCCGAAGGCCATAGGTTCGAATCCTGTCGGGTGTACCATGCGCGATAATTAGAAGAACTCCTTTTACGGGAGTTCTTTTTATTCTAGAATTCTTTTCCAGTTTTCTTTTCGATAGTTCGTTGTGCGTTTTGGTAGGATTACTACTTGGAGTCCTTGCTCCCTCTGTCCGCACCGCGTATATTAAAAGCATGAAGCAAATGGTAGACAATCAGCGAGTTTTTCGAGTAAATTTTAAGGCGTACTTGGCGCGATTGGGTGCTGGGCGGTTTATTCTTGCGGCGATTATTATTGCTGGATATTTCTTCCTACGTCCGTCACAGGGGTGGTTTGTTCTGATTGGTGTGGCGATTGGACTTGGGCTGGCGTTTTATCATATAACGCAGCGTAAAATTTTACTATCAGACGCAGAAATTGTTGCAAGCGGTGGCCTGTTGAGGCGTCGCGCAATTGCACGCCCGTCACTTGCAGCGCACTATTTTCCGCACTATAACGAGACAAATTTTGGCATTTTCGAGCGATTATTGTTACGCGATACGCAAACAGGTGCGAAAATTTCTATAAATGGGCTGTACTGGGGGTTAGAAGAATTGGCCGAGATACGTACTCTTATTAAGAGAAAGAATGAAATCATTGTATATAATGAGCCGATTACGAATACGGAACTTGCGAAGAAATTCCCATACTATTTAGGCTATATTGAGCGACGCCCGTACGTGTCGGCAGGGCTGATTGTATTAGGTGTAGTTGCCATTGTGACAGTGATGGTTGCATTTTTGCACATGCTTTAGGCTGACTTCTTTCTTGTTGTGCCATAAAAACATTCAGGACCTTTCCAGTCTATAGAGTAGGAGGCTTTCGTGAGTCGCATCCGTACACTGGCTGGTTCGCTCTACAAGAAGTTGATACCGCCACTGGCGGCCAACAGCTTCGCTCAGTCTATCTGTCTATCGGACGGTCGATGGGTGGCAGCTGGAGCAACCCCTGAGCTATTGATTGAAAGGTTGCGCCCGCTGGCGTTGATGCAGTTTTGCTGCAACCGCTACGGCGGGCCTTTCTTTTGTGCTAAAATAGGGAGGCGTACGGAGAG
>CAMEGH010000029.1 GCA_945916045.1 uncultured Candidatus Saccharibacteria bacterium | reverse complement strand
TATGAAATCACTTAGCCTTACCATCCCGAAAGTGCTGTTTTTAGTTGGAACGCCAGGCGCTGGAAAAACCTATTTTGCTGAAAAATTCTCGAACACGTTCTCTGCGCCGTTTTTGCAGCTTGAAGCGCTGCGCCACGCTGTTGCTCCCGAGCCAACCTACAGCGCTGCCGAACAAAAAATCGTCGACACACTTGCCGACAACATGCTCGACGAACTGCTAAAAACCGGCAAAACTATTTTGTATGAAGGCGGGTTAGAGGCACGTACCGCCCGTATGGCGCTTGCCAAAAAAGTACGCCAAGCCGGCTACGAACCAATGTTTATTTGGGTACAAACCGAAGCAATCACCGCAAAACAGCGCGCCACAAAAGGCGTACGCGGCCACACCAACCAACTTATTTCACCCGAACGATACGAACAGATGGTAAATAAATTTACTGCGCCGAATCAAGCTGAAAAACCAGTGGTAATTAGCGGCAAACACACATACGGATCACAAGCAAAAATCATCCTCAAGCGGCTTTCAAACAGCCAAGCAAGCGGCCAAAGCGACACGCCGCTGCAAGTTCCAGAACGCAAACCCCGAAAGGCCGGCAATATAACCGTCACTCAATCGTAGCGTGGCCGTTCAATCTTTTACCGACAAAGAGTTTGGTGAAATTACCATTCACCGGATTAAAACTGCGCGGCACATAAAAATTGGGCTGCATGTGAACGGCAAACTGCGCGCCACAATGCCGCCGCGAGCGCCAAAATTATTATTGCGACAACTGGTAAATTCGTCGCGCGATTCGATTCGCGAAATGATCGACAACAGCGGCAACCGCAAAATCTACACAAACGGCGAAGCGATTGGCAAAACACATTCGCTGCTGTTTACGCACGGCACGTCGCTTAGCGCCAAACGCCAAAAAAACACAATTATTGTTACCATTCCCGCCGGCGTTGAGCAAACCGCCCCCGACGTACAACAACTAGCGCGTGACGCAATTATAAAAGCGCTGCGCAAAGAAGCCAAAAATTATTTGCCACAGCGCCTTGCAAAAATTGCCTCCACACACAATTACTCCTACGAACGCGTCAAATTAACGCACGCCAGCACACGGTGGGGGAGTTGCAGCAGCAGCGGCACAATCAGTTTAAATATTGCGCTCATGAAGCTGCCGTACGAGCTCATCGACTATGTGCTCATTCACGAATTGTGCCATACGCGCGAGCTCAATCACAGCAAAAATTTTTGGCAACTGGTTGAACGCGCCGACCCAGAATACAAAACCCACGTTGCCGCCATAAAAACGCACAGCCCAACTATTTAAAAAGCTTACGTTTTGGCGTATACTGGGGCTAACATGGGTAGGTCAAAAGATAGTCCAAAGGAGCGAGCCGCGCGCACCGAGAAGTGGATGCGCATTGCAAACCTTTTCTTTCCGCTGTTTTTGATTCACCAAGGCTTTTTGGTGTATTTTGGCACCATTTCGCAGGCAAAATACGCAGGCGACACGTTTTTCTTGTCGCTCATTATACCGGTGGCGATTTTAACCATTTACAACACACTCGCGCCGGTCAAGCAAAATGCTATGCGCTATGTGCGCACGTATGGCTTGCAGATTTTGGCGATTTTGCTGATTTTAGGAACGTCAGGGCTAAATTCGCCGCTGACTGCCTGTTTTGTACTAATGCTGTTTGATTCGTACCGCATTTTAGGTATGCGCGGCCTAACAATTAGTGCACTTTTGATGGCCGCCGCCTCAGCCATTGACGTGTATCGCACGGTTGCGCTCGATATTGACAGCGTTTCAAGCACCTTCTTGTTTACTGGCGCGATGGTGTTTTTGGCGGCAGTGTTAATTATTATCATTAAAGTACAAAGCGTGCGCCAAGAAGTACTCGAACATAGCCGCGAACAGGCCGAAACCGAGCGTTACCGTATTGCAACACTTATGAATAACCTTAGCCAAGGCGTGCTAAGTATTGACAGCAAGGGCATTATCCGCACGTACAATGCCGCTACCCTCAATATTCTCGACACTAATGATACGCTCAACGGCCGCCATATCGAAGAAGTATTAACGGTCGAAAACGACAAGGGTAAAAGCGTTAATCTCTTCGATTCAATGAAGCGAAATCAGCACTATACTATGCGTGACGATCTATTTTATCACTACGATGATGAAGCAATTCGCCTTGAGGTGACAATCACGCCAATTCATGCCGGCAACAGCGAAAAAGCCGCCAAATTGGGTGTTGATAAAGGCTTTTTGGTGCTACTTCGCGATATTACTAAGCAAAAAAACCTCGACGAAGAGCGCGACGAATTTATTAGCGTAGTCAGCCACGAGCTGCGCACGCCGCTTACGATCGCCGAAGGGACGCTCGATAACGTGAAAACGCTCTACGACAAAGACCTCGCCACCACCGAGCGAATTCAGCCGGCGCTAAAAGCTGCGCACACGCAAATTGTGTTTTTGGCAAAAATGGTCAATGATTTGAGCACACTTTCGCGCGCCGAACGTGGCGTGGCCGACACGCCTGAAGATATCGATATTAACGATTTGTGCGACAGTTTGTATGCCGAATATTCCCAGCAAGCTACCGAAATTGGCCTGTCGTTCAACCTTGATGTGCAGCCGCAAATTGGATCGGTGCACACCAGCCGGCTGTATTTAACAGAGCTGATTCAGAATTTTGTGACCAACGCCATTAAATACACCAAAGAAGGTTCGGTAACGTTGCGCGCCAAAAAAACGGACGAAGGCGTGCAACTTGCGGTGCTTGATACCGGCATTGGTATTAGCAAAACCGACCAAAAAAAGATTTTTGAAAAGTTTTACCGCAGCGAAGATTACCGCACGCGCGAAAGTGGTGGCACGGGGCTGGGGCTGTACGTTGCCAACAAATTGGCGCGCAAAATCGACACAAGCATTCAGCTTAAAAGCCGGCTAAACCACGGGTCGGAATTTAGCATTACGTTGCCATTGATAGACAAAAAATAAGCCTTCGTTTGAAGGTGCAAAATCACGCAAAAACTTAACATTACCGCGTATTATTTGTGCGGTAATTTTGAAATATTACGCCCTTTCCAGGTGACGGTACGCAGCGCATATTTTGTGGCACTTTCGATGGTGAGCCAAATATCCATCGCCAAAATAACCGGGTAGAGAAGTGCGCCAAACGCTGCGCCGCGCTTCCAAACAACGCTTAAATACGCCGCGTAACATGCGTAACATGCCGCCACAACCAACAACCCCAGCGCTGCTAATGCCGGCACACCGCTAAAAAACGCCGCCATTGGCGCAAGTAGCACCAGCAAAAGCAACAGCGTCCAGCCCGCCGTACGCACATACGACCAGCTAAAAAACGGAAATCGCAGCCGAATACTCGTTTCAATTTGCGACGAAAGCTTTTTTTCGTACGCCACGCCAAGCGTGTCAAAACTAATCAAAAATCGGTAGGCGTGCGCTTTCATAAAATGCTCGGCTACGCTCACTTCTGGTTCAGGGTCGGCCTTAAAAGGCACAAATCCGCCAAGCTCACTTTTTAAGCGTTTGCGATTGACCATCCACAAACTACTGGCGGCAATTGGGCGGCCCGGCGAATGGCAAATTAACCGCCAAAAATACCGTAGCGGCGCCAAAAAAACACTGGCGCGCAGCACGTGATCACGCAGTGGCAAAACCGAAATCATGCCAAGCTGCGCACCATGTGCGTACGCTACCAATTGGCCAATCGTGTCGGGCTGAATTACCGTATCGACGTCCATAAAAACCACATACGTGCCGTTGGCGTGCTGCAGCAAATCTTCCAGCGCGTTGTTTTTGCCGAGCCAATCGTCTTTTAGTTCCGAACCTTCCACAAATCGTACGCCGTCGCGCGCAAACGAGCGAATCAAATTTGACGTGCCGTCCATCGAACTATCGTCGCACACGAGCACTTCCATTTTGGGGTATTTGCTGGCGAGCACATTTTCTAAGCAGCGCGTCATAACATGACGTTCGTTGCGCGCCGGAATACACACGGTAACGCTTGGCAAATCATACAGCATGCCAGCTGGGCTAAGCATTTTGCGTTTGTGAAACCGCCGAATCGACGAAGATAGCCGATACAGCACCACGCTCGTCACTAATAACGAGGCACCATTTGCCGCTGCAATTGCCCATAAAATCATAAGCTTATTGTAGCACAGCTTGACAACCAGAGGTGGCTGCCGTATACTTGTAGTTGACAGTCTGCAGAAGCAGACTATTTAATTTGGGAGAAATCTTAGTGGCAGAAGGCAAGAAGAAAAAGACAGCTACCGCCCGAACTCGCGTTGTAAGTTCGAGCGACACTTCGGCTGCAAAAAAGAAAAAATCAGCCAACACAAAAGTAACCGCCAAAACCAAAGCGGTTGACGCAACTACCCCGGTAGCGGCCAAAAAAGCGCCCGCAAAAAAGGCAGCCAAAACTGCTCCAGCGGCGGCAACTCTGGTAGCAGCGCCAAGCAAAGAAGAAAAGAAAGCAGCCAAAAAATCTGCGAAAAAAGCCAAGCGCGCCTCAAACGCCGTGGCCGACAACCAGAAAAAAATGGGCTACTTTAAGGGCGCATGGTACGAACTTAAGCAAGTTCGCTGGCCAAACCGCAAAGCAACCTGGAGCCTTACGCTCGCCGTGCTCCTTTTCACCGCATTCTTCGTAGTGCTGGTGCTCTTGGTAGACGCAGTTTTTCAATATCTATTCGATCTAGTGGTTCAATAAAGGAGTAATATGGCACGAAAACGATACGATTCAACCCGACAATGGTACGCAATTCACACGTACAGCGGCTACGAAGATAAAGTAGCAGATAGCATTCGCCAGCGTATTAACGCGGTAGACATGGCAGATAAAATTTTTGACGTGCTTGTTCCAAAAGAAAAGCAAATCGAAATTAAAAACGGCCAACGCAAAGTGGCAGACCGCAAAATCTTCCAGGGTTACGCGCTCGTAGAAATGAAGCTGACCGAAGAAACCTGGTACATTGTGCGCAACACTCCGGGCGTAACCGGCTTTGTGGGCAGCGGCACCGAACCGACGCCTGTTTCTGATGCAGAAATCAAAAAAATCAAGAAGCGCATGGGCGTGGAAGAGCCAAAACACCACATCGATTTGAGCGAAGGCGAAGTGATCTCGATCATCGATGGGCCATTCAAAGGTTTTGATGGCACCGTTTCGGAAATTGACGAAATCAAGGGCAAAGTAAAGGTGATGGTGAGCATGTTTGGCCGCGATACGCCGGTTGAGCTTGACGCATTGCAAGTAAACAAAGTGTAGCTACTGCACATTCCCAAATTAAAAATCACCCTGCAAAATGCGCGGGGTGATTTTTGTATGCCGCAAAAAAATAGTGCGCTTAAAAAATATCGCGATACGCAAATTTGCGGTAACTCGCCAACGCAAATTGCGCCAAAAAGAACGCGGCCGCCAATACGCCCGACGCATAAATAATATAGCTCGGCACATTGTACTGAGCGTCGCGGTAAAACCCAAATACGCCGATAGTTGCGAGCAGCACCAACAGTGCCGTGGCAATTAGCTTTACTTTCAAAAGCGAACCAACTGTTTCGTCGAGCGGGGAATTTTTGACCACCCATTTTGCGACGCGCTGCGTGTATTTGCCAAGCCCGTAGGGAAGCACCGCGACCATCACAATCACTAATGCAATAAACGGCAAACTCGCCAGCGTGAGCCATACGCTGCCGCCAGTTTTCTCAGGCACAGGCGCTGCGTTTTCGCTAAGCGTTGGCTCAACCACCGTGCCTTCTACAATCACAAATTGCGAAATACTCATCGCAAACAGCACCAGCAAAATCGCCACACCAAACAGCAGCGCATAGTAGCCCAGCCCTCCCGCGTAATTTGTGGCAATCAGCCACCAATTTCGCGGCGTTTTGGCAGATTTTTTCTTCGTCATTATATCCAGTATAGCAACTTGCGCTTACGTTTGCATATACATTCTATTTTTAGTATAATACCTACTGTTACGCACTCTGGTATAACAGAGTAAAAAGAAGGAATATAATTTACTATGGCAAAAAAAGTTGCAGGTAGCCTAAAGCTACGAATTCCAGCTGGACGTGCGACCGCAGGTCCTCCAGTTGGTTCAACCCTTGGTCAGCGCGGTTTGAACATGATGGATTTCATCAACCCGTTCAACGAAGCGACAAAGGATATGATGGGCAAAGACGTGATCGTTCACATGAAGATTTACGACGACCGCTCATTTGACTGGAAATGTCTTGGGCAGCCAGTTGACGATGCAATCCGCGAAAAGATTGGCATCAAAAAGGGAAGTGGTAAGCCACACTCAGAAAAAGTTGGCAAAATCACTCGTGCACAACTTGCAGAAATCGCAGAGATGAAAAAAGAACACCTCAACGCGATTGACGAAGAAGGTCGCATCAAGATTATCGCCGGTACGGCACGCTCGATGGGCGTTGAAGTAGAAGGCTAATCTCCCCAACATACATACCGCTCTTTGTAGAAAGAGCGGTATTTTTTGTGGCAAATTTGACGGATTGAAGAGCGCAACTACAGCAAATCGAAGAGCATAAACATGCCGCGCGTAAAATATCGATATAGAAAAAGCCGCGCCTACCCGCGCGACTTTTTGTGGATGTTTGTGCGAATTATCGCAAGCCAGCTTGTGATGAACAGCTAGGCCATGCACCCCAACCTTGGCTCGCAAGCACGCGTTCTGCAACAGCGATTTGTTGTTCACGGGTTGCACCTGCAGCTGACGCAGCATATTCACCACCGCCGTGGCCACTCCATGTGCCTGGCGCAAATTGCAACCCACCGCTGTAGCCGTTACCGGTGTTAATTGCCCAGTTTCCGCCACTTTCGCACTGTGCGATTGTGTCCCATACACTACCGTCTGCGGCAACTGGCGCTGCGGCTGGCTGTGGAGCAGGAGCCTGGTATTGTGCCTGTTCAACGTACACTGGCTGCTCAACATACTGCGCCTGAGCTTGTGCGGCAGCCGCTGCTTGTGCCTGTGC
>CAMEGH010000028.1 GCA_945916045.1 uncultured Candidatus Saccharibacteria bacterium | reverse complement strand
GATGACATGCAATTTATCGCCGGCAAAGAAAAAACCCAAGAAGAATTCTTCCACACGTTTAACCACCTGCACCAAAATAACAAGCAAATTATTATTAGTAGTGACCGCCCGCCAAAAAGCATTCCAACCCTGGCCGACCGCCTAAAGAGCCGGTTTGAAATGGGTATGTCGATTGATATTCAGATGCCTGATTTTGAAACGCGCTGCAATATTATTGAGGCAAAAGCACTACTAAGCGACGTGCAGCTCGACCGCGCCACGATTGAATTTTTGGCCCAAAGCATCAAAACGAACGTGCGTGAACTTGAAGGCGCACTTAACCAATTACTGGCCTACGCCGAAATGCGCGGCGTAGCGCCGGATTTGCAAATCGCCGAAGGGCTGGTCAGCAACACGCGCACTTCGCGGCCACAGCGCGTTACCGCCAAGCAAATTGTTGACAAAACCGCCCGCTACTTCGACCTTACCGCTACCGAAATTTGCAGCCCAAAACGCAACAAACACATCGCGTTGCCGCGCCAAATCGCCATGTACCTGATTCGCACCGAACTACACTTAAGCTACCCGGCAATTGCGTCGCATTTGGGCCGCAAAGATCACACCACCGCCATTCACTCCATCGACAAAATCGAAAAATCCATCAAGCTTGACATTACCGTGCGCGAACAAATTAACGATATAAAAGATCGCCTCTATGCCTAATTTTTTGCAAATTACCTGTGGAAAGTATGTGAAAAACCTGGGAAAACTCCAGCGGAAAACCTGTGCGCGACTTTCCACAGCTGAACACAATCGCTACTCGGCCACAAAAGCTGTGTGCAAAACCCACAACTTATCCGCCCGAATCCCGCATTTCATCCACGACGTTTTACCCAGGCAGAATCGGCCACATAACAGATATAATTTGCCAGTTTTCCCCACTTTCCACAGCACCTACTATTACTACAACCGGATAAAAAATTAAGAAAAGGATTATAATAATGGAACTTTCGATCTTACAAGAAAACCTTTCCAAAGCACTGAGTGCAGCAAGTCGGATAGCGGCGAATCGTACGCAGTTGCCTATTCTGAATAATATTTTGTTTCGTACTGACGGCACTCGCCTACTGGTTGCGGCGATGAATATGGAGATTGCTACGTCCCAATACGTGGGCGCAAAAATTGTGAAGCCTGGGGCAATTACCGTGCCAGCGCGTTTGATTACCGAATTTATCGCGAGTTTGCCAAAAGGTCAAATCGAACTTGTCGTGAAAGGTTCGCAGTTGCATGTTAAATCGGGCAAATATAGTTCGGTGATTAACGGTTTGGCGGCGGATGATTTCCCTGAACTGCCGGCGATCGATGAGAATTTGGCGGTGCGCTATAATATTGCGGCGGATGATTTTAAGCAATCGGTCAGCCAAACGATTATTGCCACGAGTGGTGATGCGACGCGGCCGGTACTGACGGGCGTCTATTGGCATTCGCACGAAGGCTGGTTGTATTTGGCGGGCACCGACGGCTACCGTTTGGCTGAACGCCGTTTGATCGAAACCAGCAGCGAAGTCGCGGCAATTATCCCGACTACTAGCCTGCAAGAAGTCTTGCGCAATATTACCGACACAACCGAAGCGGTTGAGGTGCTATTTGACGAATCGCAAGTGTGTTTTTACATCGATGGCGCAGAAGTAACCAGCCAGTTAATTGATGGCAATTTCCCGCCCTACCGCCAACTTATTCCGGAATCAACCGAAACAAATGCGACGTTGCCGCGCGAAGATTTTGTGCGCATCACCAAAGTTGCCGGCCTATTTGCGCGCGATTCTGGCGGCAGCGTTACTATTACCGCCAATAGCGAAGAAAACCTGCTTTCGATGCACTCGGTGGCCAGCGAATTGGGCGAAAATACATCTGAAGCAGCCGCAGAAATTGACATGGACGGAAAAGTGACGCTGAATTCGCGCTATATTGGCGAAGCGCTCAACGTGATTGACGCCAAAGAAATCGCCTTTGGATTTAGTGGAAAACTGGCACCAACCGTGTTTGCGTCATCTGAAAAAGACGCCAATTACAAACATATTATTATGCCGCTAAAGAGCTAGCATGGACATCACGCGCCTGCGGGTTCAGCATTTGCGTACGCATAGCGACGGCACGTTTCCGGTGACGGCGCGCGTGACGGTAATTACCGGCCGAAACGGCAGCGGCAAAACGACGTTGCTTGAAGCGTTGCATATTGCGCTGCGTGGAACGTCGTTTCGTGGGAGCGACCGCGAAATTTTGCAGCACAATGCGCCGTGGTGGCGGGTGGATGTAGAAACATCGGCGGGGCCGCGAGCAATTTCGTTTGATAGCCAAAAGCAAACTGCGCGCAAAAAACTCGCAATCGACGACCGCAGTTTTGGCCGCATGCCCGCCAGCAAAAAAATCCCCGTGGTGCTTTTTGAGCCCGACGATTTGCGCGTCATTCACGGCTCCCCTTCCCGGCGGCGTGATTTTTTCGACAATTTTATTAGCCAAATCGACCCACTCTACAGTTCGACGCTGCGCAAATACGACCGCGCACTCAAGCAGCGCAACGCCGCGCTCAAGCAACCGGGCGTTTCGCGCGATGACGTGTTTGTGTGGGATATGGCGATTGCCGAATACGGCGCGCATATTATTGAACGGCGCAGCATGATTGTGGCAAAAATTAACCGCTCGCTGGGCGATACGTACCGCAGTATTGCTGGCACGGATGACGACGTTGAGCTGCAATATTCGCACACGTATATTGATGGCGTGCAGCAAAAATTGGTGAACGAATTGCATGCACAATTTGCGCGCGATGCGATTTTGGGCTTTACGTCGGTGGGGCCGCACCGGCATGATATTTTGTTTGCGTTTAATGGCCAGCCGGCGGTGCAAGTGGCGTCGCGCGGCGAAGTACGCTCAACCGTCTTGGCGCTCAAATTTATTGAAGTGGATGTCGCGACCGAAACAACAGGCGTGAGCCCGATTGTGCTGCTTGACGACGTATTTGCTGAGCTCGACGAAACGCGTCAACAGCGCCTGGCCGAAAAATGCCGCGACAGCCAAATGTTCATCACTAGCACGCATGCCTACACCGGCATCGATACGCGCTCGGTGATTACGCTCAAATAATTGGCGCAAAAAATCGCTGCGCAAACACCGCAAAAAAATTATTTTAGCCGATTGATTGCTTCAAGCGTGGCGGGCTGTACATCTGCAAAATCAGGCGCTGAAAGCACTGGCACGGGCGGATTTGAGCGCACGGTCCATTCGCCGTCTTTCTTTTCCATCAGCACGCGCAAGGTGTCGCGATTGTCGTTATTTTTGTCGCGGAAGGTTAATTTGGCGCCGTAAAACTGCCCTTTTTGATACACGGCGTGGCCAGAAACGGTGTAATTTCGCTGCAGCGACGGATATTCTGCGCGCAACGCCGTGCGAATGGCACGCGCTTCTTCTTGGTAGATTTCCTTTAGGCGGTCTTCGGTGTAGCTAAATGATACCGGCACGGTTTGCTCGTGCTCGAGCGAAATAGCTTCGTTGCGCGGCTGCAATCCTTCGCCAAAAGTGCTGAGCGCGTAGTCGCCTTTTTTGACGCGCAGCGGTTCGTTTGGCGTAATGTTGTAGTCGCCAAATTCGGTGCTTACTAGGCGCGCTTGCCCTTCTGGCGTATCAAACGTAAACACAATATCGGTGTGCGACGCGTAGTCGTTCCATGCAACTATGCCTGCAATTAACACAATAATTCCCGCGCAAATTGCGCCAATAATATCGTAGCGTTTATTCATTGCGCGACTCCTTTTGCTCGGCGTCTTTGGCGAGCGGATTGTTAAAATTGCTAAATTCAATGCGGTATTCGGTCGGTTCAAACCCTTTGCTGCGCAGTTCGTCGATCGCAAATTCGCGGTAGCGCGGCGAGACGCCTTTTATGGTAAGGATAATTTCGCCGTTTTCTTCGAGGCGATAGCCGATGGTAAAATACGGGTCGCGAATTGGCAGCGTGTTGATGATTGGCAAACGCGCGCGCAAGGCGGCACCGTTTTCTTTGGCAAATTTGCCGGCTTCGGCTTCAAATCGCATGTAGCGGCGATGATTGCGTTCTTGCCATTTTTTGGCCTCGTCGCTTTCGGCGACCAGCTGCACAAAAATAGCCGTTTCGTCTTGCTCGTTGATAATTACTTCTTGTTCGCTGCGGGTAAAACCGTCTTTTTCGGCAGTTAGTTGGTAGGTTCCGGGCGCCAAATATACCGTGTTTTTGCGCGTGTGGGTTTTGCCATCAATTGTAATGGTTGCGTCTTCTGGCAGCACGGATAGCGGCACTGGGTATTTGCCTTCGCGCTCACGCATGGTGAGTATGGTGCTGGTGATGGCAAAAATAATCATCGCTAGAATGATGGCAATTGCGCCAATTATAATGTGCGTTTTGTATTTTTGTACATAGTACGCTGGTTCGTATTTCATGTTGCCCTACCCCTTTCGATACCACGTTACGCTAGCACTTGTGAGCGATTCATTGCCGGCCATTGGCGCGCGCTCATCCAGCGAAGACGAAGCGATATTTGATTCAAATCCATCGACGTCGCCCACAAAAATAAACGTATGGCCCGGGCTAAATGCGACGTCGCCTGGCTGCAATTCGGCTGGGTCGATTGACGCGCCGTTGCCGACCGTTTGCCAGTTTTCGCGCGCCCAGGCCTCTTGTGTGCCAGTTGGGCCGCCGCGCCCTTCGTGATTGTAGCCGGGGTCGAATCCGCTGTCGGTAACGAGCAGCGTTACAAATCCGCCGCAGTCGATACCGGGGTAGCGAATGCCGCCGATGTAGCGCCCTTCCGATTGCGCAGTGGTGTAAGCTTCGACGTATTCGGGGCGTGCTTCGACCGTTAAGCCGCGGTGATCACTCCAGGCGTAGGCTTTGAGCGTTTCGTTAAAATTGCCGCCCGCAAACCCGGTGCCTTCGCATTCTACGCCGTTTGCGTTTGCACTTTCGCCCTGCCCGTTGATAATCGCATCAATGACCGTTTCGACTAATTTGGCGTTACCTTCTGCGGTAAGATGAATACCGTCGCCCTGAATGTAGGCGTCGTTGTGCTTTAGGAAGCGCGAATCCGCCGCTGGATCGTACGATTCATCGACTACTTTTGCCCACGAAATTGGCATGTAATTTGCGCCCGCTCCTGCATAAATTGCAGAATTTACCGAGCCGATAATTGGTTCGTATTGTGACGGGCCTTCTTCAGTGATGGCGACATCGACCCAGAAAATTCGTGCATCGGTTTCGGTGGCGTCGAGGGCGCTCATGGTGTCGGCGATGACGGCGTTTGCCTGGCGTGTGTGCGACAAATTGTTGGTGCCGTGGGCGATAACGATGGTGTCGGCGTTGGCGATATAGTCGCTGTCAGCGGCGATTGAATCGAGCCCGCTTTGGCGCGTGCCGCTGGTGCCTGGGTTGTCGAGATTGCCGCCGCCTGAGTAGCGCACGAGCACTTCGTTGGCGCCTGCGGCGGTCATTTCTTCTTCATACAAACTGGCTGCGCCTTCGGTAATGGAGTCGCCCACGATATACACGTTGCCAAGTTCGCCGCCAGCGCCAAGGCTACCTTCGGGGTTTTGCAATTCGTCGTCGGCGGCAGATCCAGCTAAGGCGGGTTCGTTGCGGTATTTGTCGTAGACTTCTTGCGCGTGGCCGCCGCGCACATCAATCACGTGCTGGGCGCTGTCAGCCGAAGCTTCGTAGCCTTCACCTACAGTTAAATTGAGTGCCGCAAATCGCGGGTGGCTAACGGTCGCATTTGTGGCGCCGTGCACAATAATGGCCGCATCAACCGGGTCGTCTGTTTCGCGCAGTTTATTGAGCGTCGACATGTAGCCGCTATTTAATTCTTCCCACACAAACCCAAGCTGGCCGCCAAGGTCGGTTACGGGCACGCCCATTTCTTTGGTAAATTGCATTAACGGCGCTTGGCGAGCGGTAAATGTCCACTGCACTAGGCCAAATCCAACACCGTTGCGCGGCACGTAATCTTCGCCCACGATGCGCCCGCCCTGTTCGATATCTGGCTTCAAACCTGATTCTTGCTGCATATTTCCCACAAATCCAGCAGCGGCGGCTAAACTCAGGCCTTTTCGCATAAAGAAGTTGAGGATTTTCTGCTCGTTGTCATCGCCTGCCAGCATCACCGCTTCGACGCTACTTTCCGACAAGCATTCGTCGTCGTAATACAAAATACTATTCGACGAAAAGAAATCCGGGTCGATAATGGCGCTCGCTTGCGGGGCGATAGAGCCGGCGGTCATAATAATTGCGCACAAGAAAAGTAGGCATTTTTTGATCATACGGCTTGGCCTCCGTTGCGGCGCGGTGTAGCAGCTGGCGCGTCGCCGCTTCCGCCACGTGCACTTTCGAGGATTTCGGCTGGGTCGATAGCTTCGCCGCTTCCGCCCAGGCTACTGTGGCCATTTTCCCAAATTTCGAAGTGTAGATGCGGGCCGGTACTTTGGCCGTTATTGCCAATGGTGCCGATTTCTTGCCCGGCGCGAACGCGGTCGCCTTGGTTTACAAATACGCCGTGTGGCCACATGTGCCCATACACAGTGTCGGCGCGCGCGCCATCAACGTCGTGGCGAATTACAATCCACATGCCAAATCCACTAGCGGGGCCGGCTGCAATCACTTCCCCGTCGCGGGCGGCAAACAGTGGTTTTCCTTCGGCGCTGCCAGGTTGCGCAAGGTCGACGCCGCGGTGCATCGAACCGCCGCGCGGGCCAAATGGGCTGGTAGTAACAGCGTCGGTGGTGGTTGGAAACGCCCAGCCGTCGGCATTGACGCTCCCCGATTCGCCGCTACCAAACATCGTGTCGGAGCCGCCGCTCAATCCAGGAATATCGCCATCAAGCACTTCGTTCCAGTTTTTACTGACGGTAAATTTGGCGTAGCGCCAGTTTTTTTCGTAGTTGGCCGGGTCGACGCACGGATAGCCGTTGTCGGGGTTTTCTTCGATATCTTCGTAGGCGCCGGGTTGTTTATTGACGCAGCTTTCGATGAATTTTTTGTAATTCCAATCGTTGTCGTTATCGATTGGCGTGCCGGCGTCAGATTCTGGATCAATTTCGTTATTGGCGGCCATCCATTCGGCAACTTCCACTGGGTCGGCTTCCATGGCTTCGCGCGGCAATCCAAACAGTAACGAACACGAGCTGTCTGCCGCCATGTTCATTTCGCGGTAGGTTTCGTCGGGGCATTGTTGATAGCGGTCGGCGCTAATTTGGCGCGAATTGAACGCCGAAGCTTGCGGCGAAAAGGCTGACGCCGAAAGCGAGAAAATATTTGGCAACG
>CAMEGH010000027.1 GCA_945916045.1 uncultured Candidatus Saccharibacteria bacterium | reverse complement strand
TTTGCGACCGTGCAACTTTCCGGCAATCACAAAACGCATATTTTCGGCGGTGTGTGTGCGTTTGTGGTGCTCTGCAATATCTTCAAGCGTAATGTGCGGAATGGTTTTTAGACGCTGGCCAAACGTCAAAACATCTTCGCCCAAAAGCTGCTGCGATTTTGGCCATAACAATCGCGCGTGATCGTTCAAATACCCTGTTAATTCACTGCGCACGTTGCCTTTTTCGGCCTTCAATTCCTCTTCATTAAATTGCGGCTGGCAAATCGAAACTTTTTGCAAATTCAAAATTCGTTCCCATTCAAAATCCGCGCAATCTGCCATGTACACCATGGAAAGATCGCTCGTAAATGCGTTGTGATACGCGCCATTTTTGGTAAATTCTTCCTCGAATTCGTGCTCGGTGGCAAATTCGGCGTTGGCGCCAAATGCCATGTGCTCCATCACGTGGGCGGCTTCGTAAATTTCTTTGTTGCGCACGTAGCGATTGCCCGCGCGAAACTGAAATTCAAAGCTCATCACCGTCGCATCCGGCACATCGATAAGCAATCCTCTTGCGCCATTTTTCAGGCGCACTTCTTCAACTGTATGCCTCACGCTCGGTTACTTTCGGTTCTTTTTGCGGTTTTGGCGCTGCGCTTTTTTCTTTTTGCGCGCGGCGTTTTTGGCGTGGTTTTTCTCGGCGGTGGTTTTGTCTTTTTTCACCGAACCTGCAAAATCATCGTCGCTCGCGTGCTTAACGTTTGAGACTTCGTTCACGCCTTTTTCGACGGCGCTTTCAGCCAAACGCGTTAGTTCAGTTTGGTATTCGTCGTCCACATTTTGTGCAGTAATATCGGTTGGGCGAACGTGCATAATAATGCGCAAAACTTCGGTGCGAAGTGTTGCCTGCAATCCGTCAAAAAGCTTTTGGCTTTCCACGCGGTATTCCACCAACGGGTCGCGCTGGCCAACACTGCGCCAGTGAATTCCTTCGCGCAAATGCTGCATATTTTCAAGGTGCTGCATCCACAATTGGTCGAGCACTTCCATGTAAATTTCGCGTTCCAGTTTGCGCATTGTATCAGCGTCGAGTTCTTTTTCGCGCGCATCATACAATTCTGTTACCAGCTTTTTGGCTGCCAGATAGCGCTTTTTATCGTTCTTTTCGCGGCCAACTTCTTTAATTTTTGCGGTATCAACCGGGAACAATCCTTCAAATTCTTCAACAAATTTTGGATTATTTTTTGCCGGCACCACGGTAAGATCTTTCAGCGCGTCTTTTATCAAGCGTTCAACTTCGGTGCGAATATCTTGGCCTTCCAAAATTTTGCGGCGCACTTTGTAGACCACGCGGCGGTGGCGATTGATGACGTTGTCGTACTGAACAACATTTTTACGACTGTCAAAATGGTAGCCTTCGACGCGTTTTTGCGCCGCTTCAAGCGTTTTTGACACGGCTTTGTTTTGGATTGGCGTTTCTTCGTCCACACCCAAACGATCCATCAGCGCGGCAATACGTTCACCCTGGAAAATACGCATCAAATCGTCTTCGGTTGAGACGTAAAATTGCGTTTCGCCCGGGTCGCCCTGGCGCCCACCACGGCCACGTAGCTGGTTGTCGATACGACGACTTTCGTGCCGCTCCGAACCAAGCACCACCAAACCACCAAGTTCTTTCACACCCTCGCCAAGCTTGATGTCGGTACCACGCCCGGCAATGTTGGTTGCCAGCGTAATCGCGCCTTTTTCGCCGGCACGCGCCACGATTGCAGCTTCGTGTTCGTTGTTTTTGGCGTTCAAAATTTCATACTTAATGTTTTCTTTGTCAAGCCAATTTGCGATCAATTCGTTCTTCACAATCGAGCCAGAACCAACCAACACTGGGCGGCCTTGCTTGTGATATTCCTTAATTGCGTCGGCTACGGCCTTCAATTTACCCTTTTCGGTTTTGAAAATAAGGTCTTCTTTGTCGATACGCGCCAGCGGTCGGTTTGACGGCACTTGCACCACATCAAGGCTGTAAATCTGCTGAAATTCTTCTGCTTCGGTGAAGGCCGTACCAGTCATACCACTCAGTTTGTCATACAAACGGAAGAAATTCTGGAACGAAACGGTTGCAAGCGTCATGCTTTCGGTTTGCACTTGCACGTGCTCTTTGGCTTCAATCGCTTGGTGCAAACCTTCGCTGTAGCGGCGACCGTGCATCAAACGACCAGTGTGCTCGTCGACAATAATCACTTCGCCATTGTTTGCTACGACATAATCTTTATCACGTTTGAACAAGGTTTGTGCGCGCAACGCTTGGTCGAGATGGTAGACATTTCGCACATTATCTGGGGTGTATAAGTTTTTTATTCCCAACATTTTTTGCACTTTTTCGACACCTTTGTCGGTCAAGCTAACGGCTTTGCGCTTTTCGTCCAAAATGTAATCTTCTGGCACCAATTTGGCAGTGATTTTTGCAAAATTGATGTAGTTTTCTGGGTTATTTTGCGCAGGCGCGCTAATAATCAGCGGAGTACGCGCTTCATCGATCAAGATCGAATCCACTTCGTCGACAATTGCAAAATTCAGTTCGCGCTGGCGAAGCAATTCTACGTCGTTGACCATGTTGTCGCGCAAATAGTCAAAGCCGAATTCGTTATTTGTGCCGTAGGTAATGTCGGCCGCGTAGGCTTCTTTGCGCGTAGCTGGGCGCAAACGGCGCATTTTTTCGTCTTCATGGGCTTCGTTGTCGAAGTTTGGGTCGTAAATAAAACTCGCGTCGTTAATAATAACACCGGTCGAAAGGCCCAAAAAATCATACAATTCGCCCATCCAGCTGGCGTCACGTTGCGCCAAATAATCGTTCACGGTTACCACGTGCACGCCCTTTTCAGAGAGCGCATTTAGGTACACTGGCGCGGTCGCCACCAGGGTTTTTCCCTCACCAGTTTTCATTTCGGCCACGTTGCCTTCGTGCAGCACAATTCCGCCCATCAACTGCACGTCAAAATGACGCATCCCCAACACGCGCTGGCTGGCTTCGCGCACCACTGCAAACGCATCTGGCAAAATGTCATCAAGCGTCGTCTTCTTTTTTGCGAGGCGCTTTTTTAGCACGTCGGTTTGCTTGGCAAGTTCTGCCTTTTTTAGTTTTTGATATTTTGGTTCAAGCTCGTTAATACCTTTAATTCGCTTTTCAAGCCCCTTAACAATGCGCTTTTGCGGATCGCCAAACACCTTCGTCAGAACTTTTTGCCTACTAACCATATAAAGAATTCCCTCTCACTTTTGCTGAAATGTCTGTAAAACTACTATATAGTATACGCTGATGTGTGGATTATTTAAAGGGATCGAGCGGATTTTGCGCAGAAAATCCACATTGTCTTACTAAATCTACGGCCAAAGAAAAAGAGCACTCAATCCGTGCTCCAATTCTTTTTGCAAATTTATTGCTGTTCGCGGGCAAAGCTGCGCTTAAAGCGAGCCATCATCCCCTGTTTGCCAACGTGCGCAACGCGCGTTTCTTTGTATTTGCGTAGCTGTGTGGCCATTTTTGCCTCAACGATATCTACCGCTGCGAGTACGTTCAAGGTTGAATCCTTGGCGGTAATCACCTTGTTTGGCACCGACATAATCACTTCAACTTCATATTTGTTGCCGTCTTTGCCGTCGATTTGTTCAACTTTTACGTCCACTTTTACGCTTTTGCGTGCGTGACGTGGCAAAAACCTATCAAGTGCGCCAATTTTTTTAGTGATGTACTTTTTCGATTTGTCGTCCACCTCGTACTTAATGCCGGTGATGGTGAGTGCTTCGATCATCTAGCCTCCTTATTAAGATGCAGTTTTTCTGCTATTACTCTTTTAGTATATCAATTTTTGTGCAAAAAACTAGATACGGTCGCGATTTTGCATGAATGGGCGCAACACTTCTGGAACAGTGAGCGTGCCGTCATCATTTTGGTAATGTTCAAGGATAACTACGAGTGAACGCGCCAAACTGACCGCTGTGCCGTTGAGCGTATGGACCGTTTCGACATCGCCATTTTCGCGGCGAACGCGGATGTTAAGGTTGCGCGCCTGGAAGTCGGTACAGTTGCTGCAGCTCGTAAGCTCGCGGTACTTTTCGTCGACTGGTGACCAATATTCGATGTCGTACTTTTTGGCAGCCGGCGCACCCAAATCGCCCGCTGCGATATTCACGACATGGTATGGAATACCAATCGATTGCCACAACTCTTCCTCAATCGCCAACAACTTTTCATGAATTTCACGGCTTTGTTCTGACGTCGCGTAGGCGTACATTTCAAGCTTATTAAACTGGTGCACACGGAATAACCCACGAGCGTGCTTGCCGTACGTCCCTGCTTCTTTGCGGTAGCATGGGCTGTAACCGGCATAAAGCAGCGGCAAATCTTTTTCATCAATAATTTCGTCTGCATGATAGCCAGTCAGCGGCATTTCAGCCGTGGCAATCAGCGACAAATCCTCGCCTTCAATAAAGTATTCGTCCGACTGATCGCTACTGCGCGGCGCAAATCCTGTTCCGGTTGCGGTGCGGCCGTTCACCATGTTCGGCACCGTCATGTAGGTAAAACCTTTGTCAATCAAAAACTGCAATGCGTACTGTGTGATGGCATTTTCGAGCAGCGCCAAATCGCCCTTCAGGTAATAAAACTTTGCACCCGCCACTTTAGCGCCGCGTTCAAAATCAACCCAATCGCGCTTGGTGGCAAAATCAAGGTGATCAATACCACCAGCTGGCTGTTCACCCCAACGCTTTACTTCCACGCTGGCATCTTCATCGCCCAGCGGAACGTCGTCGAAGGCTGGGTTTGGCACGCCGTTTAGCGCAGCTTTTAGCTCGTCGCTCACCTGTTTGAACGCCGCTTCTTTTTCGGCAATGTCGGTTTTAAGACGCTTACCTTCTTCGATTAGTTCTGGCGCAGGCCTACCGCCTTTCATTTGCGCGGAAATATCATTGCGTTTTTGGCGCAGTTCATCAATTTCGCCCTGCATTTTGCGGCGCGAATCGTCAAGCGCCAAAATAGCTTTTGCATCAATTGTATAGCCTTTGTCTGCTGCTTTTTTCTCAATCAGATCAGGCGTGTCCCGAAGAAGTTGTATGTCAATCATGCTATTTATTGTAGCACAGAGGTGGCGCAACGTGTGATACACTAAAGACATGAAAAAGCTATTGTTTATTATATTAGGAATTATTATTGTGGCGGGCGCCGGCGCGGCAACGTATTTTATGTATTTTGCGCCAGAACCTGCTGCCAAACGCGTGGCCGACAATGTCATGCGCGCGGCGTCGCTGAATCAACTTGAGCAAGTGCGCTCGTTTGGCACCAGCGAAAATGCCGAAAGCTTTACGAATGCCAGTTCTCAGCGCAATTTCCGCCATTCGGGTACAGCCGAAGAAAACGGTACGTTCTACATTTCGTACGATTTCACCGATGAACAAAGCCCCGCTAAAGCGCGCATTGGCGTGGCAAATGGCGCGGTGAGTTTGCTTTCAACCGGCAACCAGCTGGGCGCGCTGCCGCAAGATGACGGCGAAGAAGCGGTGGCTGCGGAAGAAGAAATCGACCTTTGTTTGACGCGCGAAGATTTGCGATTCTTGGATTCACGCCGACCATATGCGCAGAATTTTAGGGCGGCGACGATGATTTTTACCACCGAGCCAAATAGTCGTAATTACGAAGGCGAAGAAAATGGACAACGAATTATTAACCGTGTCGCGAACTTCTACGAACGAAGTTACGAAAAAGATTACCAAATCATGCTCCGTGGTTATGGACCTGAACCAGACGAATATTCAGAAGAGTACCAAACGCAGGTAGCACTATCGCAAAGTCGTGCTACAAAAATCCTTGAAGACCTCGTTGAGGCCGGCGTTACTCGTGACCGTATTACTGTTGATAGTCCACGTGTATACACACAAGCGCCTCCTGCCAACAACGACCGCTGGATCGATATCGACATAGTAAGCAGGTGTGAGTAAAACTCACACCTCTTTTTTACGCACAACGCGTCAGATTATCAAAACTATAAAACGTACTCGCCCAGCAAAACAAGCACAAACCGAAGCCTACACCGCCGCAATTACCCCAGTTGAAAGCAGCACAATCAGCAGCCCGCCAAGCCCTAAACGGTACCAAATAAAAATCGAATAATCATTTTTGGCAATAAACTTCAGTAGCCACGCAATCACCACATACGCCACCACAAACGACACAAATGTCGCAAGGCCCGTTGCCACCCAACCCACGCCGTGCGTAATCTCGTCGTAGCGCGTGACAATTTGCAGCACTGTCGCCGCAAATAACGCCGGGATGCTCAAGAAAAAGCTCAAACGCGTTACCGTTACACGGTCAAATCCGCGCAAAAGCCCCGCCGACATCGTAGCACCACTACGCGACACGCCCGGAATCAGCGCCAAACATTGCGCCAAGCCAATCGTTAGCGTGTCCTTCCAAGTCGTGTCGCTTTCGCCGCGTTTTTGCGTCGCCTTGCGATCGGCGTACCACATCACACCGCTCCACAAAATCAGCGCGCCGGCCACAAACCACAAACTGCGCAACACCGTTTCAATTTCATCCTGAAACAGCAGCCCGACAACCCCGATTGGAATCGAGCCAACAATAATCGCCCAGCCAAATTTATAGTTTCGATCAGCGCGCTCTTTTTTTGCAAACAACCCTTTTAGCCACGCCGTCGCCACGCGCACAATGTCTTTCCAAAAATACACCAACGTCGCCACCACCGCGCCACTTTGAATAATCGCGGTAAACGCCGTAATACTCGGGTCGCTAATGTCGTAACCCATCAGTTTTTCAGCGATAGTCAGATGCCCCGTGCTCGAAATTGGCAAAAATTCCGTCACCCCTTCAATCACTCCTAATAATACCGCGTGCCACCATTCCATTTCTGCAAATCCTCTTTCGTTTTTGTTACTTGCCACCGGCGCTTGGCCGCCATTTCACTCTATTATACTACAGATTTTTGCGCACAGCTATTGACTTTTTATAACTTTTATGCTAATTTAGATACATACCCTTTCGCGACACAAACGCGCAAAAATAAAAACCAGGAAACAAACAACCATGCCACGAAATTTTAATACGCTCACTGCCAGCCCCGCCGAAAACGACGCGGATACTTCGCCACAATTCGAAGAATCACCCGTAGATTTTGGCGATGATTACGAATTGGCGGATGATTCGTACGAAGATTCCCCCGAAAATCCCGAAACCGCCGCCGAACAAAATGTCGAAGATGCCACCGAACGCGTCAGCGACATGTTGGCCGGCGAAGGCAGCGCCGCGCTCGACGCCATGAAGGATAAATTTGGCGAAAATTACGAAGCGTTTAAAGAAAACGCCAAATCTCGCGTCAAAAAAATCGGCAGTAGCATTGCTAAATTTGCCAAAAAAGCCGGGCTCGTCACCGTTGGCGCCGGCGTTATTGCCGGGCGCAAATACAACAATGCCATGGATAGCGCCGCAGAAAAAATCGACAGCGC
>CAMEGH010000026.1 GCA_945916045.1 uncultured Candidatus Saccharibacteria bacterium | reverse complement strand
CCAAATACAAGCAGGTTTATTCACGCGATTTTCGCTGGATGGCAGCAGAAGGTTCAGCGCGCAATTTGTTGATGCTCACCGTGCAAATCATCGCCATCGCTATCATTGCCAATATGCTGATGAACGGCACGATCGAACTGGGTATTGCCATTTTTACGATTGCTTATTTGCAGCGCGTGGCGTCGCAGCTGTTTACGCTGGGCGATATTGTCAATGGCTACGACCGGCTGTTTTTGCAGGCTGCGCCCATGACCGAAATTTTGCTTGAAGAGCAGCGCATTGTCGATTCATCCCGCAAGCAACTAAAAAATGTACGCGGCGATATTGCCTTTAACGCAATTGAATACGCCTATCAAGACGACCTGAAAACGCCTGTGCTGAGCGGCATTTCGCTCACCATTCCAAAGGGCCAAAAAGTGGGATTAGTTGGGCAATCTGGCGCCGGCAAAACAACCATCAGCAAATTATTGCTACGTTTTGACGACGTAACAGGCGGCGCAGTGACGATCGACGGCACCGACGTGCGCGACGTTACGCAAGCAAGCGTTCGCCAAAATATCGCCTACGTTCCGCAAGAACCCATGCTATTTCACCGCACATTGCGCGAAAATATTGCCTACGGAAAACCGCACGCCACCGACACAGAAATTATGCGCGCCGTAAAACAAGCCAACGCGCACGAATTTATCGAAAAACTGCCAGAAGGGCTTGATACGATCGTGGGCGAACGCGGCACAAAACTCAGCGGCGGGCAGCGCCAGCGTATTGCAATTGCGCGTGCTATCCTAAAAGACGCGCCAATTTTGGTGCTCGACGAAGCCACATCTGCGCTCGACTCCGCATCAGAAAAGCTCATCCAAGACAGCCTCGATAAACTAATGAAAGGCCGCACCAGCATCGTGATTGCGCACCGCCTTTCCACCATCGCCAAGCTCGACCGCATTATTGTAATGGACAAAGGCACAATCATCGAAGACGGCTCGCACGACGAGCTTTTGCAGAAAAAACGCGGCATGTATGCTAAACTTTGGAGCCACCAAAGCGGTGGGTTTATTGAAGAATAATCGCCGCAAATTCGCACCGCAACAACAAAACGACCACCCGCAAGTGGTCGTTCTACTTTCAGCAAGTACCGCGTCTATTCGGCTTTTTCTTCTACAGCTTCTTCACCGCCATTTTCAGACTCAACTGCGTCAGCGTCGGCGTCTTCTGCGTCACCACCCGCTGCTTCGTTGGCTGCTTGCAAAGCGCTTGGCTCGTACACGGTTGCTACCGTTAAATCGAGTACCGACGTGTCGTCGTCGGCAGTACCTTCACGGCCGTCGTCGTTATCGACAATTTCAACACCTTCCGGAAGCGCAATATCTGCAACGGTGAGCTTGTCGCCTGCTTCCTTCAAGTTTTCGGCTGTAATTTCAAGCGATTCTGGCAATTCCATTGGGAGCGCCTTTACTTCAAGCTTGTCGATCGCCTGCAAAATTACCAAGCCAGCCTTTTCAGCTTCGCTTTCGTTGCCACCAATAATGCGCACTGGCACTTCAGCGGTCACAGCTTCGTTGGCCTTTACGGCATGGAACGACACGTGGTGAATGGTGCGCTTAACCGGCTCAAGATTGACTTCCTTAATCATCGCAAGGCGTTTTTTGCCACCAATCGAAAGATGCACTGGCGTGTAGCTGCCGGCTTGGCGATAGATTTTTTCCATCAGATTGTGCGCAACCTGCACACTGACTGGCTTCATACCTGGGCCATACACGGTCGCCGGCACGATGCCTTCTTGGCGAAGACGCGCAACTTTTTTGCCGTGCACCTCGCGCTTATCAAGGGTAAGTTCAATTTTATTTCCCATATCTCTCCTTTCGTCGAACGGATACTTGTTCGGAAATATTACTATTGCATTACTATTATACCATTGTTTTTAGGCCAGACACAAAAAGCTTATTTTTACTACATCATTAAACGGGAGGATTTTAACCACAGCATGCTATACTAAATAGTATCATGCATCATCTAATTGAATTTATTACACACCTTGGCCCGTTTGCTGTGGCTGCCGTTATTTTCGCCGAATCAGGCCTATTGATTGGTTTTTTCTTACCAGGAGACAGCCTTTTATTTATGTCAGGGTTTCTTGTGCAGCAAGGTACATTTTCTATCAGTATTCATGTTTTTGTTACGATGCTTTTCTTTGCGGCAGTTTTAGGCGACAACGTTGGCTATAGTTTTGGTCACAAGGTGGGTCGCAAACTGTTCGAAAAACCAAATTCAAAGTTCTTCAAAAAGAAATACCTCGTTCAAGCCGAAGCGTTCTTCGAAAAATATGGCCCGCCTGCGATCGTTCTGGCGCGTTTCGTTCCAGTGGTGCGCACCTTCACTCCAATTATTGCCGGGGTCAGCAAAATGCATTACAAAACATTCTTCTTTTTCAATGTAATTGGCGGTCTTATCTGGACGGCAGGTTTTACTTATCTTGGCTATTTTGTCGGGCAAAAGCTGCAGGACATGGGCGTTAATATCGAGATTATTGCCATCGTTATCGTACTTATTTCGATTGCACCAATTATCATTCACGCACTTTCTTCGAAAGAAAAACGACAGATCCTGGTTGACGGAACGCGCCACCAGCTTGTTGTGTTGCTTTCAAAAACAAAGAACCGCAAGAAGAAATAACCCCCCCAATAACACAAAAAACGCTCCTCATTCACATAATACGGGGAGCGTTCTTTATTTCAAAAAGCTACTTTTTCTTCTTCAAAAGTGGCGCCAGATATTTGCCAGTGGCCGAGTTTTTATTGGCCACAATTTGCTCTGGCGTGCCAAGTGCGACGACTTTTCCGCCCGCCGAACCGCCTTCTGGCCCCATATCAATAATATGATCGGCAGTTTTAATAACGTCGAGGTTGTGTTCGATAATCACCATGCTATTGCCACCTTCAACCAGCTGCTGCAAAATTCCTAGCAAGCGTTTGACGTCAGCGCTGTGCAAACCGGTCGTCGGCTCGTCTAAAATATAGAGCGTCTTACCAGTGTTGCGGCGGCTGAGTTCGGTCGCGAGCTTAATGCGCTGCGCCTCACCACCACTAAAGGTCGTAGCCGGCTGGCCAAGTTTAATATAGCCAAGCCCCACTTCTACCAGCGTTTCGAGCTTACGGTGAATCGCTGGCACGTTTTCAAAGAATTGCACGGCGGTATCAACCGTCATATCTAGCACGTCGCTAATCGTTGCGTCTTTGTACTTAATTTCAAGCGCTTCACGGTTGTAGCGTTTGCCGTTACAGACTTCGCACGTTACGTAGACATCTGGCAAAAAGTGCATTTCAATTTTGATCATGCCGTCGCCTTGGCAGTTTTCGCAGCGGCCGCCTTTCACATTAAAGCTAAAACGCCCTGCTTTGTAGCCGCGCACATTTGCTTCGGGCGTACCGGCAAATAGCTCGCGAATTTGCGTAAAAATGCCTGTGTAGGTTGCCGGGTTTGAACGCGGCGTACGACCAATTGGCGACTGGTCAACAATGATGGTTTTATCGAGCTGCTCAATGCCTTCAATGTTGTCATGTGCGCCCGGTACGGCGTGTGCGCGGTGCAAACGAGCCGACAATTCTTTGGCCAAAATGTCGTTGACAAGGGTTGATTTACCACTCCCGCTCACGCCGCTGACTACCGTCATCACACCTAGCGGTAACGCAACATCAATCTTTTTGAGGTTGTTTTCGCGCGCGCCTTTAATGAACAGTTGGCGCTCGTCATCAAGCTTGCGGCGCTTTTTTGGCACGGGGATTTCTTCGGCACCACTCAGGTAGCGACCAGTAATACTATCGTTATTTTTAGCAACTTCTGCGGGCGTTCCCGCCGCTACCACATTACCACCATTCACGCCGGCGCCTGGGCCGATATCAAGCAAGTAATCCGCTGCCCGAATGGTATCTTCGTCGTGTTCTACGACGAGCACGGTGTTGCCCAAATCGCGCAGGCGTTTCAGCGTCGCGATTAGTTTATCGTTGTCGCGCTGGTGCAAGCCAATCGACGGCTCGTCGAGCACATACAGCACACCCTGCAAACCAGAGCCAATCTGCGTTGCCAAACGAATACGCTGCGCTTCGCCGCCACTCAAGGTGTTTGCGGCGCGCGCAAGCTCAAGATAGCTGAGGCCCACGTTGCTCATAAATGAAAGTCGCGAGGTGATTTCTTTCATAATCATGGCGGCAATTTGCTGCTCAGTTTCAGTCAGTTGCAGCGAATTGAAAAACGCAATCGCCTCATCAATTCCCAGCCCACAAATATCCATAATATTATAGCCATGCACCGTAACGGCCAACACAACTGGCTTCAAGCGCGCGCCTTTACACGCGGTACATTTTCGTTCGCGCATAAAGCGTTCGATGTCTTTTCGCATAAAGTCGCTGTCGGTTTCTTTCCAACGGCGTTCGAGGTTTGGAATGACGCCTTCGTAGGTAGAATCGTAGTGGCGGCCAGCGCTTAGTTTGACGCGATATTTTTGCTCACCCGTACCGTAGAGTACTTTTTGGCGATCTTTTTCGCTGAGCTCTTTGACTGGCACTTTTAGGCTAAAGTTGTGCGCATCAGCAACTTCTTGCAAGCGTTTCATATACCACGCGTCGCTGTTGACGCGATTGTATGGGCGAATCGCCCCTTCGGCAATAGTAAGATTTGGGTTAAATACCAATTCCGGGTCAACTTCCAGACGGTTGCCGAGCCCCATGCAGGTCGGGCAGGCGCCAAGTGGCGTATTGTAGCTAAACAAGCGCGGTTCAAGTTCAGGGATTTCAATATCAGGGTTGTCGATTGAAGCGTAGCGCTGGCTCAATAGTTTTACTTCGTCGGTGTCGGCAAACAATACGCCGACAATGCCGCCACCCACATCGAGTGCCTGTTCAACGCTTGCCGCCACACGGCCGCGCATGTCATCCGCCATTACCAAACGGTCAACTACAATTTCAATTGTGTGGCGGTCGTTCTTGTTCAAATCTGGGAATTCGTCGAGCGCATACACAATGCCGTCCACGCGTGCACGGGCAAATCCTTGGCGGCGGTATTGTTCTGGCACGTGGGCAAATTCACCCTTTTTATCTTTGGCGATAGGCGCCAGCAGCATCAAGCGAGTACCCGCTTCGATTGCCATAATTTCATCGATAATATCATCTTTGGTACGGCGCGTTACTTCGCGGCCAGTAATTGGGTCGTGCGGCACGCCAATGCGCGCAAACAACAAGCGCAGATAATCGTAAATTTCGGTCACAGTTGCCACGGTTGAGCGTGGGTTTCGGCTGGTTGATTTTTGATCGATACTAATAGCCGGACTCAAGCCTTCAATACTTTCGGCGTCGGGCTTGTCCATAATGCCCAAGAATTGGCGTGCATAGCTACTGAGACTTTCAACATAACGGCGCTGCCCTTCGGCATAAATCGTATCAAACGCCAACGAAGACTTTCCGCTCCCACTCAAGCCGGTAATTACTACCAACTTATCGCGCGGAATCTCTACCGTAATGTTTTTGAGATTATGCTCTTTTGCACCAGTGACCTTAATTACCTCTGCCATATCTACGTTATTATAGCAATTTTTACGCCGAAAATCCACCCTCGCAAACAGCGGCGAGCGAAGAGTCATTTGCATAATGCTTATGATTGCATATTTTTGACAGCAATGCTACATTATGAATATACATAATTAATTCTTGGTGGAGCCAACTCATGAAACAACCGACGCAAAAAACTTTACTGCTGGTAATTAGCGTGATAAGTAGTATTTTTTTGTTGACACAGTCGGGCGTAGCAAACGCGTTGATGGCATTTTTGCTGGTTGGCGCACTACCTGGCACCACGTATTCGCTACCAGCAAGCGCGATGCTCCTAATTATCGCGCTTATCGTTTGGCTGCTAATTTTCCGCATGACCGCCGTGTCACTCATTTCGTTTTTACAGATTGATCGCATCGCCAAAAAGCGTTTGCAGCAAAAAAGCCAGCTGCCAAAACGTCGTTTCGGCCAAATTTAACTACTCAGATTCTGGCATAATCGACTCAAGCCACAACTTGAGTTCTTCGAGAATATATTGCTGATGCGTTGAAAGATCGGTGCGCTTGCTTTGCGCCTGAAAATCCTTCATAAATGGCGTCATTTGGCGCTGAATGCGCGCAGCGCGGTACGTTTCGTAGGCGGCGCGTTCTTCGCTCGCAAGCAAGCGCGGGAAATTGCGTGCTTTGTAGCGTGGGAATAATTCTTTCATGCGCGCGTCGGTAAATTCTGGCTTGTATTTTTGCAGCTCGTCTTCGTTACTATTACGTAGCACCTCTGCGCGGAGTTTGTCGCGGTCACTTACAAAGCCGTCGTAGAGCTTACTTTCAGCGTCAGGCAGCGGCGCAAATTCTGGCTTTTTGGAAAGAATCTGGGCAACGGTGCGTGCAAATTCTGGATGCTGCTGCAAGGTGGCGCGGTGCGCTTCAACCGTTTTTAGGTCGAGCGAAATCTTTTGCCAGCCATCAGATTGCTCTAGCACACCAAGTGGTGCCACCGCGGGCGCACGATTAAATTGCAGCTTCTTTACGGGCAACTTCACGTAGTTTTCGTCGCGCTCTTTGTACGGCGTATTGATAATCTTTTCAAGCTCGCGCGCGGATTTTTGCACCCATTCGCTTGGATCGTGGCGCAAATCGTACACAAAAATATTACCATAGTCCGCCTCGGCAAGTGGCCACGCCACGGTGGTTTTATTAAACTGCGCATCGTAGCGACCACTGGCGTACACGAACGGCTGCGGCGCATGAACGTCTACCAGCTTGGCAACTTCTTTTTTGTCGCGTAGTTTTAGCAGGTACTGAAAGAGTTGCGGCTGCTTTTCGGCGATCAGTTTCGTTACACCAATCAGCGCTTCAACGTCACTCAATGCATCGTGCGCCTTTGCATGCTCGAGACCATTTTCTTTGCTCAACAGTTCCAGTTTATTCACCGGCTTGCCATCCACCACTGGCCAGTTAATGCCATCAGGGCGCAAAGCACGCGTCAAACGCACCACATCTAGCATATCCCAACGCGAACGGCCATCTTTGTACGCCCATTCGTACGGATCGTAAAAATTACGCCACAACAGCGCACGGATAAATTCATCATCAAACCGAATACTGTTAAACCCAAGAATAATCGTATCGGGCGTGCAGATTTCTTCGGCAAATATCTTTGCAAATTGCGCTTCGGTATAACCTTCGTCCACCGTTTGCTGCGGGCTAATGCCGGTGACCATTAACGCGCCCGGGCTTGGCAACGTGTCTTCATTGAGCGCCACCAAAATATTGTACGGTTCGCCAATTTGGTTGAACTGTTCGTCAGTGCGAATCCCGGCAAATTGCATAATGCGGTCATTGCGCGGGTTAAGTCCGCTGGTTTCGAGGTCGTAGAAAAAGTAAGTTCGGCTCATATGTTTATAGTAGCACGGGCGGGCGGTGGAACGGAAATATGGCAGAAAATGGAAAACCCATACTCCGTTTACAATAGAGTATGGGTGTGGGCCGCAGGTTGCGGCCATTAACAAGCCTTTTACTTTGAGGTGTGCTGCGTGGCAGCAGAGTCCATTTCTGTTAGCGCTGACTCAAGCGCTCATAGAGGATACTTTCGCATCATAACTCCTAGAAGTCGGCGAGATTGATTCTATATGGGCGCGCATAAGCAGGTGGCGTTAGCCGGAGTGCTTATGCGCTACGTTCTGCGCTTGTACATAACTTCCTTTCGGATAGGTGAAAGACCACAACGGGGATTGT
>CAMEGH010000025.1 GCA_945916045.1 uncultured Candidatus Saccharibacteria bacterium | reverse complement strand
CTGCGCGCGGCCTGCGACCTTCAGCCTTCCTTTACCCGGGAAGTCAAGAATGTCGACAAGCCGAGCCAGCCTGAAAAGGCACCGACGAAGCCGCCCACGAAGTGGACGCCGCCGACCGGTGGTGGCAACCCGCCTCCGCCGATTGGTGGTGACGAGCCGCCTCCGCCGACGACGAAAACGACGACCCCGCCTCCTTCCACGGAGACGACCACTTCGACGCCGCCGCCGAGCACGACCACGACAACCACGACGACGACCACAACCAGTGAGCCGCCGCCAACCACGACTCCTCCGCCGGATTGCCCGCCGGAGAGTCCTGATTGTAAGGATCCGGACGCAGGTCCGGACCCGGATCCCAACCACCCCGGTGCACCGGATCCGACCGAGCCTGCCGAGTCTGAACTCCCTGATGAGCCGGACCCGATCGACCCGACTGTCCCCGAAGAAGATGCCGACCCCGGCGCTGAAGCACCGGGCGCAAGCAATGTTCCGACGGAACCGCGGGAAGATGTCACACCGCCGGAGGACGATAACACCGACCTCAACAACGGTGGTACCGACCCTGATGGCAACAGTGGCGGTTCGCACGAGCCGATCGAAAACGACAATTCCAACTCCAATTCTGGAGGCGGAAACGACGCTGGTAGCAACATCGAAGGTAACGGCGGTGTCGCTGACGCCCCCTCCGGGGGAGCCGAAAATGCACCGCCGCCCGCAGCCCCGCAGCACAACGAGCCAGCCCCCCAGGCTGAGCCCGCGTATGCAGAGCCCGCTCCGCAGCCTGCACCCGCGGTTGAGCCGGCCCCGGCCGACTTTGGTGGTGGCGATGTTGCCGCAGATGTAGCCATCGAACCGATGAGCTATGTCAGCAAGGCAAACAGCGAAGCCAAGGCTGCGGCCATGGCGCTGCTGATTGCTTCGGTAGTTGGTGCGCTCATCTGGGCACACGGTTTCTACCGCGGTCGTCAGACCAACTAAAAGTAAGGAATGCCGTTAGGCACTTCCCGAGTTACAGGGATGTATTCCGGAGAGTCTCCGCTTACTACTATGTAGTGTAGCGTTGACTCTCCGGATTCAACCCATGTTTTGTAATAATCTGACTTGTCGAACATTAACAACTAGGCGGCAATGTATCTTGCTTATGCTTGAAAAATAGTATATTAAGTGTTTACTTATACTATTTTTATGATATAATGAATATGAAACGAATAACATTTGGTATGTGGAGTGCCAGAAGGAGAGTGTTTAATGAAAAAATTACTAGCAGCGCTAAAGCGCGCCCCACGGCGTGCGGCTGGCCTTGCAGTAGTGTTAGCAGCCGTAGCTGTTCCCGCCGGGCTTTTGGCCTGGGGACCAGACCGCCCTGCTTTCACACTGGAAAATCCAGCTGATTACGTGACGTTTAATTCGATCACGAACAACGCAAAACACGGAAACGAATTTAACTTTACGCAAATTCGTAACGCAACCGACGGCGGTCAATTTGGCGAACATGTTGATTTGATCCCAGGAAAAGAATACGAAGTATACGTGTTCTACCACAACAACGCAAAAAGCAGCTTGAACGAAAGCGGCGAAGGTATTGCCCAAAACGCGCAAATGCGTGTACAAATGCCTGGCCGTGTTGCCAAAGGTGCTGATGCACGTGTTGACGGTGTCGTAAGCGCCGACAACGCTAAACCACAACAAGTGTGGGACGAAGCCAAAATGTCAAACAAGACAGATGGCGACATCACCCTACGCTACGTGCAAGATTCTGCAAACCTTACCAATGCAGACGCTGCGGGCAACAACCGCGTGTTTGATGTTGACGGCCACGCACTTTTACAAGGTGGTATCAAACTTGGATGGAACGAAATGGACGGGAAATTGCCTGGCTGTAACGAATATTCAGGGTACGTAAAATACCGTTTCAAGGCAGTGCAACCAAACTTTGAAGTGACCAAAGAAGTTTCAGCGCACAACCAAAACGACTACAAAAAGAGCATGCAAGTAAACGCTGGCGACACGGTTGACTACAAAATCCAGTACTCAAACACTGGTTCAATCAACCAAGAAAACGTGGTAATTCGTGACGAACTACCAGCTGGCGTAAGCTACATTCCAGGTTCAACGCAGTATTCAAACAGCAACACGGGCAACCAGTGGCGCGCAACTGAATCTGACGCGATCGTGGGCGAAGGCTACAACATTGGCCACTACGCACCTGGCGCAAAAGCTTGGATCAAGTTTAGCGCAAAAGTAGACGACCTTGATGCACTTGAATGTGGACCAAACAAACTTACCAACACGGCGCACGCACAAACCGACAACGGCGATAAAAGCGATACCGCAGATATCATCGTAAAGAAGGAGTGTGAAGAACCGCCAAAGAAGATTAAGGTTTGTGACCTTGACTCAAAGAAAATCATCGAAATTGATGAAAGCGACTTTGACGAAAACAAGCATTCAAAGAACATTGCAGACTGTAAAGACAAGCCAACACCAGAACCTGAAAAGATTAAAGTGTGTGAGCTTGAAAGCAAAAACATCATCGTTATCAACAAAGAAGACTTTGATGAAAGCAAGCATTCGACAAACCTAAACGACTGTAAAGAAGCTCCGGCTCCTGAACAAATTAAGGTTTGTGAAGTAGCAACGAAAAACATTATCGTGATTAACGAAAATGAATTCGATGCAAGCAAACATTCAATGAACTTGGATGATTGTAAAGAAGTGCCAGTAGTGCCAGAAACGCCAAACTGTGAAGTTCCAGGAATGGAACACCTCCCAGCCGGGCACCCTGATTGTGCAACACCAACCACTCCGGTTGAACTTCCACAAACTGGTAGCACTGCAGGTACACTAACGATTCTTGCATTCGGTGTTGTTACCTTGATTGCAGGCTACGCAGTAACGACTCGCCGCCTACTTTAACCCGAGACTGACCGCTCAAAATTCTTTGAAGCAGCAGTTTCACCAATCAATCACCTCTGGTTTTCCAGGGGTGATTTTGGTATAATAACTACAATGAGCAAGCAAAAAAAGAAGCGTAACAAGCAGTACAAAGGCGCCGGCGCCAAGCAAACATCGCCGCAGGTAATTCGCGTGGCAGCCGTGAAGCGCAGCAAACCTGGCCAGTGGTGGCACGAAAAAAAGCGCTTGGTAATTCGCAGCGTTATTACGGCTGGCGTGGTAGTAATTGTGGCGCTGCTGATTCTTGAGTTGATTCGTTTAATTACGATGTAGTTTTTTCGGGGAGTTCGATCGGCAGCGTAAAGCCAAAGGTTGAACCTTCGCCTTCCACCGAACGAAAAATCATATCGCCACCGTGCTCATCGACGACGCGTTTAGCCAAATACAATCCCACGCCCGTGCCATCGGGGCGCTGCTGGCGAGCGTTGCGCGCGCGGTAAAACCGGGTGAACAAACGGGGCTGTTCGGCTTTTGGTACGCCAATTCCTTTGTCGTGGACCACGTAGCGAATATTAGCGCCATCGCGCGAAATCCGCACCTGAATGCGCTTTTCTGGGCGAGAATAATAAATGGCGTTATCGATCAGATTCATCACAACTTGGCGAATTTTGCCTTCATCGGCGAGGATTTTTTCGGGGATATCTTTGCCGACAATCAGCTGCAATTGCAAGGCGCGCGTTTCGGCGGTGCTGCGCAAATTGTCAACTTCTTCGCGCACGACATCGGTGATGTTAATTGGCCGGCGGTCAATCGAAAAGCGCCCTGTTTGCACGCGCGAAAGGTTCAAAAAGTCTTCAATCAACGCCACCATGCGCTGACTGCTGGTAAATGATTCTTCCAGCAATTGGCGCTGCAACGGCGTTACTTCGCCCGCGTCACCGTCAAGCACCATACTCAAATAACCTTTAATGCTGGTGAGCGGCGTGCGCAATTGGTGCGATGCGATGCTCAAAAAGTCGTTTTTGACTTCGTCTAGCTGGTGTAATTCGCGGTTTGAACGGCGCAAATCGCGGGTGGCGCGCGAAATTTCGTTGCGCAAACGGTGGTTAAACTTTTGGATTTCTTCAAACCGGAGCGCATTTTGGATCGCCAGCGCCAATTCGTCGCCCGCTAAACGCAAAAGCTGCATGTCGTCATTATTGTATTGTTCGCCACTTTTGCGCCCGCCCAAAAACAGCACGCCCAAATGTTCACCGCGTAGCGTCAGCTGCACGACCACTTCGGCATTCATGCGATCAAGCATGCGGCGCTCATCCACCGAGGTAGCATTATTGCTGCGCATTAAGTGTGGCAGTTCATTCAGCCGCGTTTCCACCACGCGCATTTGCCGGCGGTAAATAGCGTGCATTCGTTTGCCCGAAAGATTCTTGCCATAATGATACGTCTTCCCGCTCGAAGAAAACACAAAAAACGACCCGTATTCCGGCTGAATCGACTGACACAATGCGTCAACCGAACGGCGTACCAGCTGGCGCAAATCAATCTCGCTGGCGGTAATTTCAGCAATCTCTTGCATGGTTTTTTGCGAATCGTAATCGCTGCGGTAAAACACATTGTGCGTAAAACGATCCAGTAAACTCCGCAGTGGCCGCGCCGACGCCAGCAATATCAGCGCCATTACAATGTAAAATAACAGTTGTACGCTGCCGACGTCTGAATGCGGAAAAAGCAACCCGCTACTGCCAAACAGCACCGCTGCGTACACCGAAACCGTCACCGTCAGCATGAGCGTATACGCAACCGTACGCGCCAGTGCCGCGCGCACATCAAACAAACCTTGGCGAATAATCACATAAAAAATATACATCGAAAACGCGGCCGCAAACGGTGGCCCCGCCCAAATCAGCGTGTACACCCCCGCCATTGGCAAAAACAAATTAAACGTCGTGCCGCCTACCATCGCAACCAGCGCCACAATAATAATCTTATGCGCCTGGCGTGCCAACACCGCTTCTCCGCGCCGGCGCACATCACGCACATTTGCCAACGCCACAAACAGCGAACTCACCGACAAAAAGATAAACACCCCAACGTACAGCGCATAGCCCGATTCGTTCAAGCTCACACTCAGCCCGCCATCGTACGAAACTTCCCGTATAAGCGCCCCCGGTGTCGCCACCAAGCCAAGCACTAGCAATGCCACCACTACAGATACGCCAATTTCAAACTTTGAAATACCAATTTTACGCGGAAAATAATGCAAGAAAAAGAACAGCGAAAATGGGATTAACATCGCCGCCATGTAATACACCGCCATGAACACCGGTGCTTGGCGCGATTCCGGATACGCCAAAAACGACGCCACGCCAGCCGTCCACAACCCGCACATCAGCGAAACAATCGACAGCCACAAATTCATCGGGCGGCGGCGCTGGGAAAAGAGCAACACCGCACTTAAAAAAAGCGAAGCAGCCGCACACGAACCGAGCAGTACCACTCCCGTAAAACTCATCTACTTGCGAACTCCGTACACGCCATACACACCGTCGTCTGGCAACAGAACAGTGGTAGATTTTGCCGGCACGCCCGCTTTTTTAAGCATCGCCAAAACGTCCTTTTCAGGGCGCACATTGACGCCCGGCCAGCATAGCGCGCGTTTGTGCACATCAAGGTGCGGGTGTGAATGCAGCATGTTTGTAAATACTAGCAAACCACCTTTTGGCAGCTGTTTATACAGGTGCTTTAGTAGTTCGATCGCGTCCTTTTCGGTTAAATATTCAAGCAACCCCATTGCATCAATACAATCTGGCGCAAAAAGCTGCAGCGCATCAGCAAGATCATCTTTTTGTTTGATAACATCAAGATTGCGCGTAGTAAGTTGATCTTTCTTAATATCGTAGCTTTCCGATAATTTTTGTGCGAACTCAAGTGCTTTGTCATCGGTATCGAGCAACAAATAGTGCGTCGGGTGTTCAAAAATCGACGACGCATCAAACGTTGGCTGACCAGTGCCGCACGCAATCGACGCCCAGCGAATACCGTTTGGCTTTTCGCTTAAATATTCGTGCAGCCACCACGCCATCGCGTATGAACGCGAACGCAGCCCTTGGCCGTCGTACGAATGGCGAAACAGCATTTTTGTAATATAATCCAGCCGTTTACCGTTTTTAATCTGCAAACGTTCGGGGTTGTGTACATAATAGGTGGCAAATCCGCCCGGCATGTATTCTGCCCAGGCGCGCATAGCTGGCGCCAAGTACGTGAGCGAACGCGCCAAATTACGCTCACTTTCGTTGTTTTTATGCGGGCGTTTTACCAAATAACGTTGCAAGCCATTGGCAAAAATCTTCACCGACTGGCGCTCAATTGCATAGCGTTTACGCGAATAGCGGTCTTTGGCGTGCAATTCCACCCGGCGCAATCCAGATCTTAGCGTCGTATCGTTCACTACCTTCAAAGAAAAGTGTTTATACTGCCGGTGCTTCATCGTATCCCCTACCCATACTGCTTATTCTTTGTTATAGTATACCCCAGATATGACAAAAATTGCGATTATTGAAGATGATGCGGCCATCCACCAGATGTACCGTATGAAGTTTGAAAACGAAGGCTTTGACGTGCAGCTCGCCAGCGACGGAGAAACAGGAATCGAACTAATAAAAACATTCCAGCCCGACATTGCACTGCTTGACTTGCAAATGCCTACCATGAGCGGCACCGAAGCGCTCAGCAAAATTCGCCAGCAAGAATGGGGCAAGGATATTCCCGTTATTATTTTGACGAACTTGGGCGAAGAAGAATCGCCAGATGAACTAAAATCACTGAATGTAGCCGGCTATATTGTAAAAGCAGATGTTACGCCGCGCCAAGTGGTTGCGCGTACCAAAGAAGTACTAGCAGAGCTAGCGTAGTACTCTGCACTTTTAAAACGCACCTTGCGAACGGGTGCGTTTTTATTATTCCGTAGGTTGTACTGTTCGGCGCGCCGCCAAAAGCACATTATCGAACAGTGCCGAAACGGTAAGCGGGCCAACGCCGCCTTTTTCTGGCGAAATGGTAATATCCTGGCGAGTTTGGCGCACTTCTGGCGCAACATCGCCTTTTACTACACCATCTTCGGCGCTCGTGCCGGCGTCAATAATAACGGTTTGCGGCGCTAGCATATCGCTCGTAATCAACCCAGCAACACCGGTGGCGGTAATAATAAGTTCGTAGTTTGGTAGTTCGGTGGCAAGGTTGTGGCCATCTTCTTTTTCAAACACGGTAACGTTGCGGCCGCTTTGTTGCCAGCGTTTTGCCAGCGGCGCGCCGACTAATTTACCCTCACCTACTACGGCAATCTTCTTTTTAGCGATATCAATATTGTAACCAGTCAGCAGCCATTCAATCGCAGTGGGCGTGGCGGCGTCGAACTGGCTGTTTTGCGTTAGGCCGTCTACGTCTTTTGCGGACGGAATCAGCGCCAAAAGTTCATCGGTTTGCGAGCTCGGCTCAACCGGCAGTTGCACAATAATACCATGCACTAAATCGTCATTTGCTAGCGCAGTCAAACGACCTTGCACTGTTTCGGGCGATTCGCGATATTCGTTCACTTCTATTTCAACATCGTCGCTGTAGCGCTTTTTTAGTCGCACATAGGTATCGATAACAGGATTATCGTTATCGCAACGAACAATCGCCAAGGTTGGCATAACGCCTTCCGCCTGGCGCAAATTGCGCGATTGGCGCAGCTGGCGTACTTTAATAAAACTTGCGAGTTCGCTTCCGTCTAGATGTTTCATGTGTAGTACTATTTTACCACACAAAAACCACCCTCCAAAAAGGGTGGTTTTGCAAATAAAATCTTGGTGGGTCAGCTGGGACTTGAACCCAGGACACCCTGCTTAAGAGGCAGGTGCTCTAACCAGCTGAGCTACTGACCCAAAATCAAAAACTCGCTTTATATCATAGCACACTGGCGGCGCTTGCGCAAGCCCTACAAGTCACGCAACTTCGCTCTTTACGCACAGCAATATCCCGTGGTACTATAGCCATAAGAGTTTTACATTTTATGAAACAGACAACGTACGAGGATGGGTTTACATTAGTAGAAATAATAGTCACGCTGTTTATAGCGGTCGTATTTTTAGGGGTGATTCTACA
>CAMEGH010000024.1 GCA_945916045.1 uncultured Candidatus Saccharibacteria bacterium | reverse complement strand
GCGGCACCTCGATCGGCGTTACCGCTTCAACCGCTTCTTGCACCGGAGTATTTGCGATGTAATCGTGTGGAGCAACTGCGGTTGCAACTTCCGTCCAAACTTCGGCAACTTGAGTTTGCACTTCCTGTACTGCCGGGTTGGTTTCGGCAGCTTCGGCGGTAGTTGCAAAGAATTGGTCTTGCGTGTCCATGTAGGTGTCGGCAACTTCTTGCACTTGTGGCGTGCTCAGCGTTTCTTGCACAATTTGGCCAGTGCCAGGTGCAACTTGCTCGGCTGCTGCGGCGCCCGTGTCGGCAACTTCTTGCATGTTCCAGCGGCCATCTTCTTCGCCGCGAATTGCTTCAAAGAAATCGTCTTGTTCGGCAGTAACAGGCATACCTGCGCCTGACATTCCGGCGCCAATACCACTTTCAATCATTGATCCGTCAGTGGCGCGGTAACCGGTATCAATCACGATACGAGTGGTTGAGCCATCTTCGTTTACGACATCGCGGTGGGCGGTTGTGCCGTCAATATCAGCGGCCGAATAGTTGTGGCCGTTGCCGCTGGCTGAACCCACAATGCGGTTAAGAATCTCGCCTGGGTTGTTTTTGCCGTGGGTTGAAAGGGCGATAAGGTCGTTGCGTTTTGCAACGTAGAGCACGTTTTCGCCACCTGGCAATTCTTGGCCAATGTTGACATCAGCGGCGTCGGCAGCAGGTTTAATTGTGCGGAAAATGTCGTTTTCGCTCAAGCGTTCGCCCGGGACGTATGGTCCGCCAATAAGCACCACTTGGTCGTCATCGTCGAGTTCGTTAGCTTCAAAATATTCGGCAATCGCCATGGTTCCCTGCGAGTGACCCACAAATACGTCGGCGCCTTCGCCATTTCGGGCAACTTCTTCGGCTGCGCGGTTGGCCATATTTACGTTCGATTCATTTGCAGAAGTGTTTTGGCCGGGCACAACGCCGCCCATTTCAATATCGCCAAAGTCGCGGGTAATAAGCGTTTGGTTGCGCCCTTCGCTTAGTTCGCTGTGGCGCATAATCTCTGGCAAGTAGGCAAATCCGCCGCTGCCGTTTCCGCCAAAGCTGTACACGTTGCCGACGCTATTTGCGGTATTAACAATCGATTCGGTAACGCTGTGAGTGGTAGAATAATCTTTTGCGACTGCGCTGTACGCCGCAATGCCGGCAACTGGTACGGCTACGGTTACGGCTGCTTTTCCGCGCAAAGCGGCGCGGCCAAACCATTTCTTTACGCGAGTGGTACGTGAATCGGTTTCTTTGTTGGCTTTTAGGTCATCCATTTTTTCGCGGTACGAAGCAATGGCGTTGCCTGGCGCGCTTGTAACGCGGTCGTACAAGTTCAGCATTTTTGTGTTCACAAATTGGCCGATTTTTTTGTGCGTCGGTGTGCGCATATTGTCGATCACTTCTTCAAGTGAAGCGCCTTGTTCTTCTGTGCTTTTTTCGCTCGAAAGCGCTTCTTCAATTTTACCTACAAATTTACTGTATTTGCGCTCGCTGAGTTTTCGCTCATCGGCGCCAAGAATAATATCTGCGTAGTCTTCGTACTTATTGCGACCTTCCGCAGCCGGTGTAATATCCTGATTATAGTTTTCTGCAGCCTGTTCTGGTGCAGCTTTTGTCACTGTTTCCATGCTCTGGTTACCTCATTTAACTTAACACGTTTAATACACATTAGCACAAGTTTTACTTTTTGTCAATAATTTATGGTAATTTTGTCGATTCTTGTAAAGAAAGTGCTTTTTCTACGTATTTTTGCCCAAATACGTTATAATAAAACCCAAGCGCGAGTGGCGGAATAGGTAGACGCGAGGGACTTAAAATCCCTTGAATGAATAATTCGTGCGGGTTCGATTCCCGCCTTGCGCACCAGAAATCATAAAACACCTTCTCCCGGGGGTGTTTTTGCTTGCCTATACAAATAGCAAATCCACCCCAATTATGCTAAAATAAAACCAGTTACATCTAAGCCGAAAGGAATTTCTATGGGTTTTATTATCTTTCTTGTTATCGTAGTGGCGATGTTTGTGCTCTCGGGGCTCAAAATTATCAATCAGTATGAACGCGGTGTGGTGCTGACGCTGGGTAAATTTACCGGCTTGCGTGAACCTGGCTTGCGCGTGGTGGTGCCGATTTTTCAGCGCATGATTCGTGTTGATATGCGTACGACCCCTATGGACATTCCAAAACAAGAAGTAATCACCGGCGACAACGTGACAGTTGGCGTGGATGCGGTGGTGCATTTTCGTGTGATTGACGCGCCAAAATCGGTGCTAGAAAACGCTAATTTTTATGCTTCAACCGCGCAAACTGCGCAGGCCGCCTTGCGTGACGTAGCCGGGCAGGTTGATCTTGACGAACTACTGAGTAAGCGCGAAGAAATCTCGCAACAAATTAAAGTAATTGTTGATGCCGAAACCGACCACTGGGGTGTGGATATCCAAAGTGTAAAACTGCAAAATATCGAACTTCCATCAGATATGCAGCGTGCCATGGCCAAGCAGGCCGAAGCCGAACGTGAACGCCGCGCCAACGTTATTAATGCTGACGGTGAAAAAATGGCTTCACAAACCTTGGCCGACGCTGCAAAAATCCTTTCAGCCGTGCCGGGCGCGCTCAACTTGCGTACGCTTAATTCAATCGAACGAATTAGCACCGAACCGTCGCAGAAAACCATGTTCCTCTTCCCGGTGGAATTGATTGATGCGATGCGCGGCGCCTCAAGCGTCATCAAAGCCGAGGGCGCGAGCGAAAAATCGCACAAAAAATAATACACATTGTGCATTTGTAAGCATATTTGTTATACTAGAAGTATCCGAATTAACTAAGAATAAAGGGGATTTAATTTAAATGATCGCATTATATATTGTACTTGGCCTGCTGGCAGTGCTTGCTATTTTCCTGTGGGTGACGTACAACTCGCTGGTAACACTGAAGGTTCGTGTTGATGAAGCATGGAGTGATATTACCGTGCAACTAAAGCGTCGTGCGGATCTTATTCCAAACTTGGTAAACAGCGTAAAAGGCTATGCTAAGCACGAAGCGGGCGTATTTGAAGCTGTAACCGAAGCTCGTTCTGCAGTCATGAACGCTCAAGGTGTGAAAGAAACTGCCGACGCGGAAAACATGCTTGAAGGCGCGCTAAAAAGCCTTTTTGCGGTAGCAGAAGCGTATCCAGACCTTAAGGCGAACGAAAACTTCTTGCAGCTACAAAACGAACTTGTTGACACTGAAGACAAGATTCAGGCATCTCGCCGCTTCTACAACGGTGGTGTGCGTGATCTTAACACCAAGATCGAACTCTTCCCGAACAACGTATTTGCCGGCATGCTTGGCTTTACGCAGCGCGATTTCTTCGAAGTTGAAGATATGGCAACTGTTGAAAAACCAGTAGACGTACAGTTCTAGAGGTCGCTCACAAATGTATAACGCAATTGCAGCCAACAAACGCAATACCGTCATTATTATGGCGGTGTTTGTTGGTATCATTGGCGCGATCGGCTGGGCGCTGAGCGCGATGTACGGCAACAGCTATATTACGCCGTGGATTGTTGGCGGCGCGTTGGTGTATGCGCTGATTCAGTATTTTGCAGCGTCAAAACTGGCTGTTATGTCGACTGGCGCGAAAGAAATTCAGAAAAAAGACAATCCGCGAATGTATCGCATGGTCGAAAATCTGGCGATTACCGAAGGTATGCCCATGCCAAAAGTCTATATTATTGAAGACCCGGCGCCGAACGCGTTTGCAACGGGCCGCGACCCAAAGCACGCGATTGTCGCGGCAACCACCGGTTTGCTGCAAATTATGGATGATAAAGAGCTTGAAGGCGTGTTGGCGCACGAGCTTGCGCACGTCAAGAATTACGATATTCGCGTGTCGATGATTGCGTTTGGGTTAGTGAGCGCAATTGGGATTCTCTCTGATATAGCGCTGCGCATGATGTTTTTTGGCGGCGACAACGACAACCGTAACGTGCCGCCACAAATGTATATCATCGGTATTGTGATTATTATTTTGGCGCCAATTGCTGCGTTTTTTGTGCAAATGGCCGTCAGTCGCCAGCGTGAATATCTGGCCGATTCTACTGGCGCAATGACCACTCGCTACCCGGAAGGTTTGGCGAGTGCGCTTGAAAAATTGCAGCAACACAGCCAGCCAATGCGCCACCAAAATACCGCAACAGCGCACCTTTTCTTCAATAATCCGCTTAAAAAAGGCTTTTTTAGTAGTTTGTTTAGCACGCATCCGCCGCTCGAACAGCGTATTGCGCGCCTTCGCAAAAATGCTGATAAGTTTTAATTAATCTGTTACGCGCCGTTATGCCTAAAAAATCTTCGCCAAAAACTGCCGCCAAAAAACAGTCTGCGCCCAAAAAGAGCGCAGCTGTTTCGGTGAAGAAGAAAAATGGCGCAAAAAACCGCCCGACAAAATCTACAAAAACCGCAAAAATCACGCAAAACCCCGCCACGTCATCCGCCGCGCAAAAACCCGCAAAAACGCCAAAGTCACGCCGCACATTGCCAACGCGCAATCCGCTCAAATTATTGTGGCTTGGAATTGTTGGCATTGGTCGCTGGGTAGCAACGCTTTGGCGCAAATTGCGCGGGCGCGTTCGTAATTTTATGCAGCGCCGCCCGCACCGTTCGTTCAGGGTAACGCGCCGCCGCGATTACGTGCGCTCGTTCAAAATTTCTGGCTATTTTGCGTTCACCTTCGAGGTTTTGCGCGTTATATGGGGGCGCAAAAAACTCTTTTTGTGGCTGGCAATTATCTACATTATTTTAACCGTTGTGTTTGGCCTGATGGGGTCGCAAGAAATCTACGGCAATTTGCGCAGCGTCATGGCGGCAACCGCGCCAGAAGAGTTATTTGGCGGTGCGGCGGGTGAAGTTGCACAGGCCGGAATTTTGCTTTTTACGGCGCTCACGACGGGAATTTCTGGTGAAATTGAAGCCTTGCCGGCGGTGATTGCGGGCTTTTTGGCGCTGTATTTGTGGCTCACTGTGGTGTGGCTTTTGCGCCGCATTATAGCGGGAAAAATGGTCAAATTGCGCGACGGATTGTACAACGCCGGGGCGCCAATTTTGCCAACTTTTTTGGTGTTATTGATTTTGCTTGTGCAACTTGTGCCTGCGGCTGCCGCGATGATTGTGGCCGGCGCGGCGTGGCAAAGTGGTATTGTCGATGGCGGCGCAATTTCGATGTTGGTGGCGCTGGGGCTTTTGCTGGTGCTGGTGTTGTCGCTGTACTGGATTACGAGCACACTGGTTGCGCTTGTGGTGGTGACGCTGCCGGGCATGTATCCGTTGCAGGCGCTTACAATTTCGGGCGATTTGGTAATTGGCCGGCGTTTGCGTGTACTGTACCGCTTGCTTTGGATGATTTTTGTGACGCTATCGTGGTGGGTCGTGCTGATGATTCCAATTATTCTTTTCGACGGCTGGATCAAATCTGTGTTTGAACAAATTAGCTGGCTGCCAATTGTGCCGGTTGCGATGTTGCTCCTTTCCACTGTGACGATTATTTGGTCGTGCACCTACATTTACATGCTGTATCGACGGATGGTAGATGATGACGCAGCTCCAGCCTAGTGAACGCGCCGAAGAGCTGCGCGAACTGCTGAATCGCTACAGCTACGAATATCACGTCAACGACGCACCGAGTGTGGAAGATGCCGTGTACGACGGGCTTTTTGGCGAATTAAAACAGCTTGAAAACGAGCACCCAGAACTGATTACACCAGACAGTCCGACGCAGCGTGTCGGCAGTATTTTAAAGGGCGGCTTCCAAAAAGTGGCGCATTCATCGCGCATGCTAAGCCTGAACGACGTGTTTGACCGCACGGAAGTCGAGGCGTGGGTGGCACGGATGGACAAACTGTTGCCGGGCAGTACGCACGAGTTTTTTGCCGATATTAAAATGGACGGATTGGCCTGCGCGCTCGTGTACGAAGACGGCGTATTTACGCGGGCGATTACACGAGGTGACAGCTATATTGGCGAGGATGTAACCAGTAATGTGCGCACGATTCGCAATGTTCCGTTAAAACTTACCATACAACAAAAATCTCCAGAAAAGGGTTCGACCCCGAAAAGTGATGAAAAGTTGTATAGTAAGTTTTTGCAGGGCCGCACCGAGATTCGCGGCGAAATCGTCATGCTAAAAACCGATTTTGAAACGCTCAACCGCCGCCAGCGAGAACGCGGCGAACCTGAATTTAAAAATCCACGCAATCTTGCAGCGGGTACGATTCGTCAGCTCGACCCAGCTTTGGTGGCGGCGCGCCCGCTCACGTTTATTGCCTACGATATGCTCCGTGATGACGCCAGCGATATCCCGGCAAATTCATTTGCGTACGAAGCGCTGAGCGCACTTGGCTTGCGCCGCAATCAGCAAGCTAGCGTATTTACGAGCATTAGCGACGTCATGCGGTTTGTTGACGAATGGGACGAAAAACGCCACGAATTGCCGTTTAATACCGACGGCTTAGTGATAAAAGTCAACGACCGCGCGCAATTTGCCGAACTTGGCGTGGTTGGCAAGCAGCCGCGTGCTGCGGTGGCGTACAAATATGCCGCCGAGCAAGCCACGACAATTGTAAAAGATATCGTGGTCTCGATCGGCCGTACTGGCGCCGCGACGCCGGTGGCTGTCTTCGACCCAGTGCAAGTTGCGGGCACAACCGTGCAGCATGCTTCGCTCCACAACGCCGACGAAATTGCCCGGCTTGATGTGCGCCGCGGTGATACGGTCGTGATTTTTAAGGCAGGTGATATTATTCCGCAGGTAGAGAAAGTCATTACCGAATTGCGCCCGAACGACAGTCAACCGATCGACTACGAAGCAGAATTACAGCGCCAATATCCTGAACTTGAGTTTATTCGCCCACTCGGCGAAGCGGTATATCGCGTCAAAGGTCTGACTGGCCCAGTGATTTTAAAGCGCGCGCTGAAACATTTTGCCTCCAAAGCCGCGCTTGATATCGATACGCTCGGCGAGAAAAACGTCGAAGCGCTAGTGGATGCAGGCTTAGTGAACGATTTAGCGGATATTTATACGCTCACTGTGGCGGATTTGCTCAAACTCGAACGTTTTGCGGATATTTCTGCCAAAAAACTTATCAACGCGATTGCGGCGAAAAAAACGCCCCCGCTAGAACGCTTTGTGTTCGGGCTCGGCATTCGCCATGTAGGCGTGCAAACAGCGATTGATATTGTAAAAGCGTTTGAAACGACAGGCGCGCTTTCGGCGGCAACGATCGAGCAACTGCGCGAAGTTGACGGCATTGGCGAAGTGGTGGCAGAATCGGTGGTGGCATGGTTTGCCGACGAAGACAACCAGCGCCTGCTTGCAAAATTTGCGGAACTTGGTGTAACACCAGTGTATGAAAAAAGCAGCGGGCAGCTTGAGGGCGTGAATTTTGCGATTACCGGCACGCTCAAAACGATGTCGCGCGACGAAGCGGCCGCAAAAATTCGTGCGTTAGGCGGCGTGTTTCAATCGAGCGTTGGCAAAGACACGACGTACCTAGTGGCGGGCGGTAAAGTTGGTGCGAGCAAGCAGCAAAAGGCCGAGAAGTTTGGCACAAAAATCATCGACGAAGCCGTGTTTCTAGCGCTACTATAATCTGTAATAAACAAAACGCTTGCGCTTTTTGCCGAGCAGTCGTATACTAACGATATGAGCTGGTGCGCTTTGGGGTAACCTTTTGCGTACATCAAACATAAAAACATGATAAAACAAAAAAGTGCCCCGGGTGGGCGCGTAGCAGCTCTTTTTTTGGGGCATTAGCTCATTTGGCTAGAGCGCTTCCATGGCATGGAAGAGGCGAGCGGTTCGAATCCGCTATGCTCCACCAGTGGAGTTATAAAGTCGGCGTTTGCCGGCTTTTTATCATTTGCGCCCCCTGTATATATGGGGTATGCTATAAAAGATATGCTTAAAGATTACGTTCAAAAAAAGGTCGAAAGCCTGACGCGCCAATATTTAGACGCGCACCCGGATATTAAACTAGTGTGTGTGGCGGGAAGCGTGGGTAAAACCAGTACGAAGTTGGCGATTGCAACGATTTTGAGCCAGCAATACCGCGTGCGAATGCACGAGGGGAATCACAATACCGAACTCAGTGCGCCACTCGCGATCATGGGTGTGCCGTACCCGAGTGATCCAAAAAGCATTTTTGCCTGGCGCAAAGTGTTTAAAGAAGCCAAGAAGCGCATTGCCGAACCAGCGGAAGTAGACATTATTGTTCAAGAACTTGGCGCCGATCGCCCGGGCGATATCCAAAGTTTTGGGCGCTATTTGCAGCCAGATGTCGGCGTTGTTACTGCGGTAACGCCCGAACATATGGAGCATTTTGGCACGAT
>CAMEGH010000023.1 GCA_945916045.1 uncultured Candidatus Saccharibacteria bacterium | reverse complement strand
GCCGCCCAAGCACCTACGCCACCATCATCGACACTATCCAAACCCGCGGCTACGTTGAAAAGGGTGATGGCGAAGGCAAGGAGCGCGAGGCGATTGTGTTGCAACTTGCCAACAACGAACTAAATCGCGAAGTTGTGAAAGAAAAATCCGGCGCCACCAAAGGAAAACTCGTTCCAACCCCAAGCGGCGAACTCATCGCAGATTTCCTCACCAACCACTTCGACCAAATCGTCGACTACGGCTTTACCGCCAACGTCGAAGAAGAATTCGACCAAATTGCCAGCGATTCACTCGAACGCAACAAAATGTTGATGGATTTTTACACGCCATTCCACAAACTCATCGAAGCATCGGGTGGAATTGACCGCAGCACCGTGGGTGCGAGCAAAGAAGTCGGCATTGATCCAAAAACCAAAAAGCCAATTATCGCGCGCTTTGGTCGCTTTGGCCCAATGTTGCAACTCGGTTCAACCGAAGATAAAAGCGAAAAGCCAAAGTTTGCGCCGCTCCCAGCTGGCGCCAAAATCGAAACCGTCACGCTCGAACAAGCGCTGGTGATGTTCCAGTTGCCACGCACCGTTGGCCAAACCAAAGATGGCGAAGATATCAAAGCCAACATTGGCCGTTTTGGCCCGTACATTCAGGTAGGGAAGTTGTTTGTGAGCATCAAACCAGAAGATCCGCACACGATTACGCTCGAAAAAGCGCTTGAGCTATATGAAGCCAAACTGAAAACCGAAGCCGAGAAAAATATTGCCGACTTTGGCGATGGCATTAAGGTGCTAAACGGCCGCTACGGCCCGTACGTGACGAACGGCAAAACCAACGCCAAGATTCCAAAAGACACCGAGCCAAAATCCATCACGCACGAACAAGCCAAAGAATTGCTCGAAAAAGCCCCGGCCGCGCGTCGCCGCGCTCCGGCTAAAAAAGCGCCCGCCAAAAAGCCAGCTGCCAAGAAAACGACGGCAAAAAAGGCAACCGCGAAGAAGCCAGCTGCGAAGAAGAAGATCTAGCGAGCAAAACTCCCCCTGAAAAGGGGAGTTTTTGTACACACCACACCACCTATCCTAAAATTGACTTTTCTTATAAAACTTACCCTTATGATACTATAGGCAATTTGCGCCTGAGCTCATTTGCTCACAAATCGCCTGCACTTACACACCTCACTTTTCTTGCACAAAGAAAAGCCGACCCGAAAGGGAATTGTTCATGCGAAGACGTCAGCGTCAATATCGTCGCACGAACCATCAGCGAAGAAGCCGCCCACCGCGGCGTCCTGACCGACGGGCTGTACTCCGGTGGGCTATATTCCACCATTCCGGGGCTTGGCTGCCTGGAACAACCCGGCAACTAATTACAAGAAAGTAAGGTGATACCAGGGATAATCCACGCGATTATCCCTTTTTCATTTGGCGCGCTACTTTCTATTTTGCGCCTAAGCACGTATAGTAAAAACACATGAATATATCGCGGTGGGCACGCAAAAAAGCTGGGTTTACAATTGTAGAATTGTTAATTGTGATTGTTGTGATTGCAATTTTGGCGGCGATTACCATCGTGACATTTAGTGGTGTACAAACCCGCGTGCGCGTCGCCACCTTGCAAAACGACCTTGCCGCCACCAGCCGATTAATGGCCGCCACTCACGCCGACACCGGCGCATATCCCGGCGTCTTACCGCCCGATGCACAGCCGTCAAAAGACGTCCGGCTCGAACTTATCACCACGCAGGGCGGCTACAGCAATCTTTCGCCAGTGCAAAATGGCGTGCTTTTTCAAGCGGTGTGCCAAAGTTTGATCAACGAAGGCTACGGGCGCGGCGTCAATAACGGGGGCGGCACCGAGCACTACATTACCGGCTGCCACGTATACAACCGCGGCTGGATGCAAATTAACGGCTGGAGCGCGCACAATTTTACCGCGCCAATTTCATCGTCGAGCGTCTACGATTGGTACAACGCCAACGTCGCAACCGAAGCCTGGCGCCCCAACAAAAAGCAGATATTTTTAGATTTTGCCACCGAACTTTCCCAGCGTTTTAGCGCCAGCGGCGGTACATTTCCCGTTGCTAGTTTTTGGGATTCGTGGGCAAATAGCACCAACGGCGGGCAATTGCGCGAAGAATTACCTGCGCCTTCCACCGAAACCAGCGACACCACATTCTGCATCGAAGCCACCCACGCAGCACTCGAAAACACCACATGGCACGTCAAAGAAAACGGCAAACCCACCACTGGCGCGTGCTAAAACCATAAGCGCTATCCCTGTGGTATATAATATTTCCCAACCACTGTATATACATAAGCGCACATATTTGGCGTAATAAAAAGTCCTAAAAAATTATCTACTATTATCGTAAAATTTATGCTACAATAAAGTAAATTAGAAGATATGTTTGACATTGAAGAATTATTGTTTTATAATGTTTGACAGACCTACGAAAATAATAGCAAATAATTAACATCTGTGGTGAGGCAGAGAGGATTACAACAACGATGAGCGAGGCTCTACAACAGGAACAAATTATCGACATCAAGGCGGCCGTGCAAGCAATTATTGATTCTATTGAACCAGAGCGCGAGCGCGAAATTATCACGCGCCGATTTGGTTTGTACGAACGCAAAGAAACGCTCGAACAGATCGGCGAACTACTTGGCATTACCCGCGAACGTGTGCGCCAACTTGAAAAAGCCATCCTCATCCGCATCAAAATGGCAGCAGAACGCGGCGATCTTGAAGATGTGACTTCTACCGAAAAGGTGATCGTACGCTTTTTGAGCGACCTTGGCCGTGTGGCTCGCGTACAAGATTTGACCGACCAATTGCTTGGCAAAAAAAGCGACGCTCGTGAACGTGCGCACATCGCATTCCTCGCCGAACTCGCCCCACATCTTACCGTTGTAAACGAAACTGACAACTACCACCACGCCGTTGGCATTGCCGAATATGGCGACGAAAAGAAAATCCGCAAAGAAGTGGACGAGATCGTAAAGGTGATTAAAAACGGCAAAGAGCCAATCACGATTGAAGCATTGCACAGCAAACTCAGCTACGAGCACCCAAATCACGTTCGCGCATTGGCAAGCGTTTCGAAGCACCTTGCTAGCCTAAAAGATGTCTGGGGCTTGACAAAATGGCCAACCGTAAATCCAAAAAACATCCGCGACAAAATTTTTGTGGTCCTTACCGAATCTGGCAAACCGCTGCATTTTAGCGAAATTGCCGACGCTATTAAAGACAGCGATTTCAGCCGTAAAGACGTTACCAAGCAGGCGATCCACAACGAACTCATCAAAGACAAGCGCTTTGTGCTCATCGGTCGCGGCATCTACGCGCTCGACAGCTGGGGCTACAGCAAGGGCACCGTTGCCGACACTATTTCTGACGTTTTGAAGAAATCTGGCGAACCATTGCACCGCGACGAAATCGTGCGCCGTGTACTTGAAAGCCGCCAAGTGAAGGAAACAACCATCCTTTTGAACTTGCAAAGCAAACCGCAATTTAAGCGAGTTGCAAAGGCAACGTACGCACTAGCGGAATAAGTTTTACCGCACAAACGCACGCAGTTTTAGGGCTGCGTGTTTTTGTTTGGATGGGGTTTTTCATTTGCGCAAAAATCTGTCACTGCCGTTGACCAAACGCCAATATTCTGCTAAAATACTACCAGACGCTGAAGCTGCAAAATCTGCGCAGTACCACAAAAATAGGGTAGTGCCCGGGTTTTGCATGCTTCCGTCGAACTTTGACAGAAATGATGCAACGGTAATTTTCTATAAAATTACTGCCGAACGAACTATTTCACTGTTCGTTCAAATTTTGTTTTTCCGACTCTACCATCTGAGGAGATGAACGTCATGGGCTTTTTCGACAACCGCAACGATGAAGACTACAGGCGCGCAGCGAATGCCGTACGTAGCGGCAGTGCGAACAAGGAGCAGCGTGAGCTGAACGATCGCGCCGCCCGACTGACGGGTTCGCTCGGCAACAACGCACGCGCCGCCCGCGAGGGTAGGGAGTACTAGCCCCTTCCCAGAGCACCACTCTCAGACGGACGTCCTCACCGGCGCAAAAACAGAACCCGCTGCCACCCGCAGCAAAACGCATCATTTCTGTCCGTCTTTCTACCGATAGAATTTTTTGTATCCGTAGCAAGCCGCCTTACAAAAAACACCGCACGCGTTTTACACAAAATGCGCATGGTTATGCTTGCCAAAATAACAGAGGTATGATATAATCCAACAGTAGTAACTATGACATTTTTCTTTGAATTTATACAAATAATTCTTTCGCCGTGGGTGTGGGTGCCGGTCACAATCATTCTTGGCGTGATGACGTGGCTTAACAATCGCAAAGCCCGCGAAATCGAATCGATCGAAAGTACACTTTTGGTGCTAGAAATTCCGCGCGCCAACGACAAGTCAGAACTCGCCGCCGAACAACTTTTTGCCAGCCTGCACGGGATTTTGCGCGACCGCGAAGAGCTCAAAAAGAGCGGGGGAGTGCAAGAGCATTTAAGCTTTGAAATTGCGTCGGTAAATGGGCAAATTCGTTTTTACGTATGGACGCCAAAAACGCTGCAAAGTTTTGTCGAAGGGCAAATTTACGCGCAATATCCGACCGTGCAAATTCACGAAGCCGACGAAGATTACGTGGCGCACGAACGCCACCACAGCGTCATTCACACCGCCGAAATTACCGTTACCGACAGCCAATATTTGCCGATCAAAACCTTCCAAAGTTTTGAAGTTGACCCGCTCGCCGGCATTACCGGAACGCTCGCAAAATTAGAAGACAGCGGCGAAGAATTGTGGATTCAAGTACTGATACGCCCCGTGCCCGACACATGGCACAGAGCCAGCAGCCAGTGGGTTTCGAAGATGAAAAACGGCGACCCGTTTGCGTTTTTGAGTGGCGGTGGAGGCGGCGGCTTTAAGTGGATGGGCATGTTGCTCGAAGCGCTCTGGAAACCGCCAGAACAAGGCGATGGCGGTGGAGGCGGCAAAGAATTATCCGAACGCGACAAAACGCGCGCTTCTGAAGCCGAGAAAAAAGCCACAAAACTTGGCTACCAAGTAAAAATTCGCTTGGCTTATTTGGGCGAAAGCCAAGAAAACGCCAAGCAGCGCATGCAAGGTTTGGCCGGCACGTTTAAGCAATTTAGCAGCACCAACCTCAACGGCATGAAGGCGTCGAAAGCGTCATTCGACAAGCAATCGTTAGGCGCATACCGCAACCGTCTGTTTATGGACGAAGGGTTTATTTTAAATATCGAAGAATTGGCCTCGGTCTTCCACTTGCCGCACACCAATGTAGAAACGCCAAATATCGTTTGGGCCAGCACCAAAACCGCCGAACCGCCCGCAAAATTACCTGTCATCACCGGCAACGAAGCCAACGACGAAAATATTTCCGCCTTTGGCCTCACCAATTTCCGCGGCATCAATCACCAATTTGGCATGTTGCGCTACGACCGCTCGCGTCACGTCTACATTATTGGGCAAACCGGCGCGGGTAAATCCGGCTTGCTGGAACTTTTTGCGCTAAGCGATATATATCATAACCAAGGCTACGCCATCATCGACCCGCACGGCGATTTTGCCGTCAACAACATGAAGTTCATTCCGGCGCATCGCATTAAAGATGTCATCTATTTTAACCCGGCCGACACCGCGCATCCGGTTGGATTCAACCCGCTCGAAGTGACCGACCCAAACATGAAAAGTAACATTTCATCAGAGGTAATTGGCGTATTGAAGCGCATGTTTGGCGACTCTTGGGGTCCGCGCCTGGAATACATTTTGCGCTACACCATTTTGGCGCTTTTGGACCGCCCAGAAACCACCATGCTCGACATTACGCGCATGCTCACCGACAAAAAATTCCGCAAAGAAACCATCGATTATTGCCAAGACACCGTGGTGTTGCAATTTTGGAAAGTGGAATTTGCCAGCTGGAACGACAAATTTATTGCCGAAGCCGTTGCGCCAGTGCTGAACAAAGTGGGTGCGTTTACCGCCAATCCTGTCATCCGAAATATCATTGGGCAGCCAAAATCTTCGTTTAATATTCGCCAGATTATGGACGAAGGCAAAATCTTGGTCGTGAACCTTTCGAAGGGGTTAATTGGCGAAGACAACGCCTCGATTTTGGGATCATTCTTGGTTACAAAAGTGCAGCTCGCCGCCATGAGCCGCTCCGACATTCCCGACGTGCGCGACCGCCGACCGTTCTTCCTCTACGTTGACGAATTCCAAAACTTCGCGACCGATTCATTCGCGACAATTCTGTCCGAAGCGCGTAAATATGGCCTAAACCTAACCGTCGCCAACCAGTACATTTCCCAAATGAGCGACACCGTGCGCGGCGCTGTTTTTGGCAACGTCGGTACGATGATTTCGTTCCGCGTTTCGGCAGAAGACGCGCAAATTTTGGCGCAGCAATTCCAGCCACAATTTGAGGCCAGCGATCTTCTGCAAATGCACAATCGACACTTTATTATCAACATGGTTATCAAGGGCGAAAAGTCGCCAGCGTTTAGCGCCACCACGCTGAATCTACCGCCGCCAAATGTCGATAACAGCTCGTTTATTATTGAAAATTCGCGCATTCATTTTAGCCGCCCGCGCGCCGTGGTAGAAGCCGCGATTAGTGATTTGGTGAAGCCGCCAGAAAACCTGAAAAAGCCAAAAGCGCCCGCAAAACCTGCGCAAAAACCAGCCGCACAGCAAACAGCGCCTGCACAAAATACGCCGAACCAAGCGCAGCCACAAACGCCGGCCGCAAAACCTGCGCAAAATCCACAAAATCCGCCACAAACTGCCACGCCGCAAACACCTGCGCCAACCACGCCACCCGAAACCGAAGCGCCCGCTGTTGTTACACCAGATGGCGAAGTGATTATTCGTTTGCACGACAAAAGCAAGCGCAAAAAACCTGCCAGCGCCCCAGCACAAACTACCGCGCCCGCCGCCGCAAAATCGCCAGAATCTTCCAGTAGCAGCGACAAACCAAAGCGCCGCCGACGCCGCCGCCCGCGCAAAAAACCCGCCGCAAATCTTTGAACGCTATGTTGCACAGTCAGCACTTGAAGAGTGGAGCGCTCTCGTACGTGCGTGCCTGAAACAGTACGATGACAAGCCGCTTTGTATCGGCATGGTCGTTGCCAATAAAGATATTTGGCAAATACCAGTCGTTCACTACCTCAACAAGCTCAACAAAGAGGCAGGTGAAGCAGATATCATCTGCACGCACGAGTTTTCGTCGAACTGCTACATTCGATTCCGCGAAAACAAGAACGGCGAGATCTCAGACAGACACTACTACATCATGCGTATTGCCGAAAGTTTCGCAAGGAGGCAGGCCTCGTTCAAAGTACCCCTCGGCTTTCGAGTCGAGGGGACTTTTCTGCCTTTTTGCTACTTTTTCTATTTACAAACCTACTTTAGTATGTTAGAATATTTTTTGATATAGATTACAAATTTTATTAAATACATGCAACTTGTGGGCATCAACGAAAAAGGACAAGCACCCCTATGGAAGAAATAAATCTCTACGATCTACTGCGTTATTACGCACAAAAGTGGCTCGTTATTATATCTATCGCGATAGGTGGCGCAGGTATTGGAATCGTCTATGCGTACTTTATTCAGCAGCCAGTGTACGAAAGTTCTGCAACGGTATTGCTACTCGACACAGAACGAACAACGGCAAACCAAGAATCAGTTACGCTCAATAACTACATGGAGCTTATGACGTCGCGCCGCGTGCTCGAACCGGTAATCGACCGCCTTAACTATTCGGGCAGCTACGACACACTTGTCGAAAACATCACGGTAACGAACGCTCGCGGTACTGACATGATTACCGTTTCTATGAGCACCAATAACGCCCGCACTAGCCGCGCACTACTAGAAAGCACGTTGCAAGAATTTGGCGAACAAGCCCGTAATCTTTACGGAGACACCTCGGTTCGGACCTCGGTGGTTGACGCCGCAAGCGAACCGAACAATCCATCGAACGTAAAGCCTGTGCAGCAGATTGGGCTAGCGACCGCAGCGGCTATTGCGCTAGCATTCATCATCCTCTTCTTTATGTTTGACTACAAAAATTCCCGCCGAAGCAAAGAAGAAAGCCAGCAGAAATCGCGACCAACTACCGCTTCACGCAAGAAGAAGGAGATCCAGCCGCTACGATCTACCGACCAAGAAGCCGACGATCCGCTCGACAGCCTGATAAATGAAATTGAAACAAAGGCGCGCAAGCAGCAACCGCAGCGCCGATCACGCAAATTACAATAATATAAAAGATGAGTGCCGTGTACGCAACTTTTGGAAAACGAATACTAGACCTACTCATCGCCCTCCCGGCGCTGGTAATACTTTTCCCAATTATGTTGCTAGTG
>CAMEGH010000022.1 GCA_945916045.1 uncultured Candidatus Saccharibacteria bacterium | reverse complement strand
TATTTTTCTTTGTCGAGCTGTTTTTGGCCGCGCGTCACAATCGCCAGCAAAATTGCGCCGCCCAACACCAGCACAATCGCAAACAGCATAATAATTACTGTGCTACTCACCGAGCGCCTCCACCTCTTTGGCAATTGCCAAAATATCCGCGTCTTTTTGACGGTCGCCAATAATTTGCAGCCCAACCGGCAAACCATTCGCTTCGCCCACGGGCACACTTACGGCCGGAAAACCCGCCAAACTAGCTGGCACAGTCATTACGTCTTCCAAATACGAGGTGAGCGGGTCGGCGTTGCGACCAGCTTTGAACGCCGGACTTGGTGCAACCGGGCCAATCAGTGCGTCGTATTCGGCCAACACTTTTTGGCAATCCTGAATAATCAACGTGCGAACTTTTTGCGCTTTTTGGTAATAGGCGTCAAAATAACCGCTCGAAAGCACGTAGCTGCCGATCAAAATTCGGCGCTTATTTTCTGCCACAAAGCCAGCGGTGCGGCTTTTTTTGTAGACTTCGTCGAGCGTATTTGCCTCGCTTGAACGATTACCGTAACGAATGCCGTCGTAGCGGGCCAAATTGCTGCTAATTTCTGCCGGAACGACCACGTAATATACCGCGAGCGCGTGCTTTAGGATTGGCAAGCTAACTTCTTCGATCGTGTAGCCTTGCTGCTTGAGCGCTTCGGCTGCAGCAAGAATGCGCGCTTTTACGCCCTCGTCGACACCATCGGCCATAAATTCTTTAATGAGCGCGAGCTTTTTGGCATTTGGCGCGGCAGCTGCTGGCGCAAAAAAGTCAGGCAAGGTTGTCATGTCTTTTTTGTCTTGCCCAGCCATAATATCCATCACAAGCTCGGTATCTTCCACCGATTCCGACAGCACGCCAATTGTGTCCGTACCGCTGGCCATCGCCACCACGCCGTAGCGACTTACCGCGCCGTACGTTGGCTTCAGCCCAACTACGCCATTAAAGCTAGCTGGCTGGCGAATCGAGCCGCCCGTGTCGGTGCCAAGCGCAAACGGCACTGTGCCAAGTGCTACTGCCACCGCCGAACCGCCGCTACTTCCGCCCGCAACACGTTCTGCATCAACGGCGTTTTTTGTCACGCCAAATGCAGAATTTTCGGTTGAACCGCCGTGCGCAAATGCGTCCAAATTCACCGTGCCGATACAAATTGCGCCTTCCGCTTCGATGCGCTCAACCGCTTCGGCCTGGAGCGGCGCTTCAAACGAATCAAGAAATTTGCTTGCCGCCGTAGTTGGGCCGTCAAAATGCAAAAAATTATCTTTCAAGGCAAACGGCACACCCGCCAATTTGCCGGTAATTTCGCCGGCATCAACCGCTTTGGCACGCGCCAGCGCACGTTCGCGCGTAATGTGCAAGTACACATTGTGGCTGGTGGTTTTTTCCGCGGCAGCAATCGCTACTTCCACTTGCGCTACCGCCGAAGAATCGGCAATTTTTTGCTTTACATCGGCAATCGTCATAATACTTTTGGCACCTTTACTTGGCTTTGGGTGACATTTTCGCCCGCCGTTTTTAGCAGTTCATCACGCGCCAGCAACGTTTCATCTACCGCATCTTCGCGCCATACATTTTGCAAATCAGTCACTTGGTAGGTCGGCTCTACACCATCGGTATCGAGCTCGTTCATTTGGTCAATATAGTCGAGGATGTTCTCGATATCAGCCGCCACTCGCTCTTTTTCTGCAGGAGTAAATTCGAGCGCACTGATAGAAATCACGTTCTCTAACGTTTCTGTCGTAATGTGTGTCATATGTCTATTGTAGCTATTCGCTCAAGACAAATCAAGCGAATAACAGAGTAGCGGCTATTGATTTTGCGCAGGTGGGGGTGGCGTTTGCGTAGGATATTGCGGCGCTGCTGCTGGTGCAGACTGCTGTTCGGGCGCACCAGGAGACGCTGGTTGCTGCGAAGGTTGCGAGGTAAATTGCGGCTGCGTAGATTGTGATTGCGATTGCTGCTGAGCGTACTGCTGGCCGTAATTTTGTGGCGCAACAGGCGCTTGCTGCGGTGCTGGCGTTTGCGGTTGATACGGAGCTTGGGCAGATTGCTGCTGCGGTGGTCGCGCCGTTGAGCGCCATTGGTTTACATCAACGTAACTTCCATTAGCTGCCGCAGCTGGGCCGTACTGTGTTTTGTATTGCGGCTTTACAAACACCTTGAGCATAATGCGTGCCACCACAAGCAGCAGCAAAAGCAAGCCCGCAATAAGCGCCACAATTTGCATCACGCGCACCAACATATTTGCGGTCGAAGTATCGCTTGCGCTGCCAATTTGCGACGTTGCGTAATTTGCAAACGGCGCCGCCAAATGATTTTGCGGATATTGGCGACCAGCGGTGTTAAACAAATCGGTGGCCTCTTTGTAATTCCCCTTGATTAATTCGTGCAAGGCGCGGTTCCACGTATCGGCCGTTACGCTACCAGGTTGCAACGAAATATTTCGCGAACGCGCCAAATTGCCAATTTCTGCCGTGTCGCGCAAAATCGTGCCGCCAAAACAGTTCAAATTTGGACAATTTAAATTATTGTACGTCGCAAGGCCAATCACTTGCCCACTACGATTAAGTGCCGGCGCACCAGCCAGTCCTGCATGCGAACCAGTTTTGATCGAAAGCAAACGCTGCTGGTTACTGCCCGTAAACACTTCATCAGCCGCACCTTGGCGCAACATTGGCACCGAACGCAGCTGCCCAGAACTCAGCGACCCAACCGCATACATCGGCATGCCAATCACGTTCACGCCGGTGCCTTTCGGAATATTCACATCAGATGCAAGCGGCAATGCAGGATACGTCGTGTTTTGCTCAACCTGCAAAAGCGCGATGTCATCGGCGACCGTTTCGCCATTAAACACTTGCTGCTGTGTACGATTTGTGGTGTAGCGGCTGCCTTCCAATTCCGCAGAAATAACGTTGTCGGAATACGCAAATTCAAGCGAACCGTTGCCGCGCTCATTCACTACTATCGGCCGATCTTGCAGCTGCACTGCGTACGACGAATTTTCAGAGGTAATCGCGATATCTTCTGGCGCAATTCGCGCACTGAGCGACGCCACTTTTTCGACGATATCTTGATTGCGCTCTTGCACGCCCGCCACAATTGCATCGGCGTCGGTTTGCATCAAAATGCGTGAATCAACCATGTATTCTAGCACGCGATCAAGCCGCTGGTACATTTCGCCCGAACCTGGCGCGTTAATAATGTAGGACGTGATGGCGTCTTGTGGCTTGACGTCGGTAACGCTAGCCGACGTAGCGATCAATCCATTTGACGAAACAAAGAAGCCGGTACCCGCTTGCTCGACGCACGCGCCGGTAAGCAGCGGACCTTCGCCGCCGGTTGCCAGCGTCAAGCGAATATCTGCGCAATAAATCATCCCGACGCGAACCACCGATGGCGCGGCGCGCGAATACGCGTAAAAATCGGCGCTATCTTCTAGGTACGGCGGAATTTGTGCCGAACGCTGAGCGGGCGCTGCCTCTTGTGGCGCATCTTCTTCATCAGTTACCTCCTCCACTTCCACAAAATCTTCGTCGTCCGAAGCGCCGCCCGTACCGTCAGTCGCCGCCACTTCGTCGTCATCTTCGCCGCTGTACATTGCGCGGTTGGCCGCTTCGATCGAACGAATATCTTCAATCAACTCATCTTCATCTGGCTGCTGATACGACACTTGTTCGAGCACCGTTTCGAGCTGCGGCAACACCGAAAAATTCCCCGAACGAATGTTGTTAATACACGCCACGTACGGCCGGTCGTGCTGGACGGTCATGTAGCAATCTTCGCGGCGCACACTGGTAATGCCGTGCGCTTCGTTTTCGCTTGTAAAGACGACTTTTTTATATTCAATATCGCCAATTGTGCGCGTTTCGACGTCGCTCGCTTCCACCCAGCGATCGCTTTCGCGCTGCGAGACGTTTTCTTGCACAAGCGTATCAATCTGTGAAAGATCTTCGTATCCACGCTTACCTTCAAATTGTTCCCAATATTTTTGATCCAAGCTTGTGGTAATACGAAGTTCTGGCGACGCCATGGTAATTTCGCTGCGTGATGCCTGATTTGTTTCCACCGGGCGCACGCGAATCACCGAATACGGACGCGTTTCGCCAACATCACCGGCAGTGTACGTCACCTCATCGGCGTAAGCAAACCCCGAATGTTCGCGCGTATTAAACGGCACCGACACGCCCAGTGAAGATTCGATCGTTTCGATGCTTGGCGGCGCTGTTTCGATCACTGCCGCCGCGCCCGCCAGGGTTTGCCCTGTATCAGACGACGTACGGAAACTTAACACCAACCACGCCACAAGCGCAACTACCAGCACAACGCCCGCAATAATCATCGCAACAAGCAAAATGCCGGCTGCCGTTGGTTTTTTCTTGGGTTTTGCGCTTGGTTGCATTGGCTGCATTGGCGACTGCTGTGGTTGGTATGGTTGTTGTGGTTGCATAATTGCCCCCATTTTACCACAAACCGCTAGCGCTTTGCACGTATTTCAGAGATAAGGTCACGCAAATCGGCGGCTTTTTCGAACTCAAGGTTCGCACTCGCCAAATTCATTTGTGCCGTTAAGTCTTTTTCAAGGCTGTCGTATTCGTCTTTTGGAATTTTCTTTAGGTCGAGTTTCGGCTTGGTATCTTCTTTTTGCGGAATAATTGCGCGCAAACCTTCATCGATTTCTTTATCGATGCCAGTTGGCGTAATGCCGTGCTCGGTATTGTAAGCTTCTTGAATATCGCGGCGGCGATTTGTTTCATCAATAGCTGCCTTCATACTGCGCGTTATTACATCACCATACATAATCACGCGGCCTTCCACGTGTCGAGCGGCGCGCCCAATCGTTTGCACGAGCGCACTTTCACTGCGCAAAAAGCCTTCTTTATCGGCGTCCATAATCGCCACCAAACTTACTTCTGGCAGGTCGAGCCCTTCGCGAAGCAGGTTAATCCCCACAAGCACATCGTAGGTTCCCATGCGCAAATCACGCAAAATATCGCCGCGCTCGAGCGTATCAACTTCGCTGTGAATGTAGGCGGTTTTAATATTGATATCGAGCAAATACTGGCTTAAATCTTCGGCCATGCGCTTCGTTAAGGTTGTTACTAGCACGCGCTGGCCTTTTTGAATCGTTTCGCGGATTTCGTCGATAAGATCATCAACCTGGCCATCAACCGGTCGCACTTCAACCGGCGGATCAAGCAAGCCAGTTGGGCGAATCACTTGCTGAGCTGGCTCGGGGCTATGCGTAAGTTCGTATTCGCCAGGCGTCGCTGAGACGTAAATCGCTTGATTAATGTGCTTATAAAATTCTTCAAACTTAAGCGGGCGGTTGTCGAGCGCGCTCGGCAAACGAAAGCCATGTTCAACCAGCATTTCTTTACGTGCACGGTCGCCGTTATACATCCCACGCACTTGCGGCAATGTCATGTGGCTTTCATCCACCAACAGTAACCAATCATCTGGGAAATAATCGATCAGTGTTGCCGGCTGCTCGCCCGGTTCACGGTTGCTCAAGTAGCGGCTATAGTTTTCGATCCCTTTCACAAAACCGGTCTCTTCCAGCATTTCAAGATCATACTTGGTGCGCTGGCTTAGGCGCTGCGCTTCAAGCAATTTATTATTTTTCTCGAACCACTCGACCCGCTCTTCGTACTCTTCTCGAATCCCTTCAATCGCATGCAGAATACGCTCTTTTGGCGTCGCATAGTGGCTGCTTGGGAAAATAGTAATTGCCGCCGGCTCGCCCAAAATTTCGCCCGTCAGCGGAGTAATCCTCGTAATACGATCAACCTCATCGCCAAAGAATTCGATACGGTAGCCTGTATCCATGCCAGCCGGAAAGACGTCAACCACATCGCCCTTCACGCGGAAGGTACCGCGGTCGAAATCGATGTCGTTGCGCTGATATTGAATGTCAGTCAGTAGACGCACAAATTTGTCTTGCTGGCGGCGCTCGCCCTTTTTGATTTCGATGGACATTTCGGTATACGTATCAGGCGAACCGATGCCGTAAATACAGCTCACACTCGCAACAATAATTGTGTCGCGGCGCGTCAACAATGCGGTCGTGGCCGCGTGGCGCAAACGGTCGATTTCGTCGTTGATTTTGCTGTCTTTTTCAATGTAGGTATCACTGCTAGCGATATAGGCTTCTGGCTGGTAATAATCAAAGTAGCTCACAAAATAGTGTACTTCGTTATCCGGGAAAAATGCTTTAAATTCGCTATACAGCTGTGCGGCCAACGTTTTGTTGTGAGCCAGCACCAATGTTGGCACTTGGCGATCGGCAATAATATTTGCCATCGTAAAGGTTTTTCCGCTCCCGGTTACGCCAAGAAGCGTCTGTTCGCGCTCACCACTATCAAGCCCGCCAATCAATTGTTTGATGGCAGTTGGCTGGTCGCCCGTTGGCTGATATTTTGTGGCTAATTTGAACGCACTCATCCCTATATTTTACCACATTTTTGTAGAAAAATCTCTTCAAGGCGGCTTTTCCTTCGCACGTTTTTCTGCTATAATCATAAGCAACATGAAACCAAAAATAGACACACAATCAGAAGCGCCACTTTGCGCGCCACGCGAAATCCTTTTGCAATCGGCAATGTTTCGTTTGGGAAATATCGAAAAGCAAATCCAAGAAGGCTACAATGTTTTGCACAAAAATCACAAAACCGTGACGATTTTTGGCTCGGCTCGTTTGCCTGAAACCAACGAATATTACCAAGCAGCGCGCGCTGTTGGGCGCAAACTTGCGCAAGAAAACTACACCGTTATCACCGGTGGCGGCCACGGAATTATGGAAGCAGGCAACCGTGGCGCATTCGAAGCGGGTGGCAACTCGGTCGGCTTTAACATTACGCTGCCGCACGAACAAAGCCTCAACAGCTACACCAACGATTCGTTCGCCTTCACCCATTTTGCGCCGCGCAAAATCGTCATGACAATGTACGCCGACGCCTACATTTATTTCCCAGGCGGCTTTGGCACACTCGACGAACTTTCCGAAATTTTAACGTTGATTCAAACCGGCAAAACCGTCAAAGCGCCAGTGATTTTGTTTGGCTCGAAATTTTGGGGGCCGTTTGATACATTTGTAAAGCAAGAACTACGCGACGACCAGCAAGTGATTTCGCCAGGCGACGAGCACCTCTACACCATCACCGACGACGTCGATGAAGTCGTGCGCTTGGTGCAAGAAAACAGAACATACTGCGACCACTAAAAGTTGCATATTTAAAAAGCGCGGCCAAATCGTCGCGCTTTTTTGGTTTTCCGCAAAATTATAACGACGCCAACAACCGCGAAGCCACCCGGTTATGCGCGCCAGCCGCCTCGATATAGCGGCGTTTTAGTTCTGCCAACAACGCTTTTTGCATGTGGCCAATGGTGCGGTCGTTAAAACCAGCGCCGAGCGATTCGTCGGTCGCAAGGTCTTTTTCGTTTAGCGAAATGCAGCGTTCGTGCACAATAATTCCCACGTACGCCGCAGTGTTTTTGCCTAATTTGCCGGATTTTTGCGCGACTCGTAGCGCGTTATATACTTCGAGCGCGGTGCTATCGGCGCTATCAAGCCCGAGCTTTTTTATCGCAACGTGCGCTTGGTGCAAAACATCGCCAATCAGCTTTACATCGACACTTTTGTGGCCAGTGGCAACTTCCAAATCCTCGATCGTCTTCACAAATAGTCGATCTTCCGAGCGGCCCAGCAATTTTGCAACAGCGCGCGCCATACTACAGCGACCTTTCTTCGATTGGCATATCGTGCAGCTGCACACCATGGTGCAAAATGCCCGTTTTTGCGCCAATTTTTGCCACTACTGACGTTGAATTTGCGCTAGCAAAAATCACCGAATCACGCAAACTTTTGCCGACCGCCCATTGGCTCAAAAATCCCGAGCCAAACGCGTCGCCAGCGCCCGTGCGGTCAAGCGATGGCGTATCTTCGTACAGTCCCGCCTCAACCAGCGTTTTGCCATCTGTCGCCAGCACGCCATTTGTGCCATCGCTAATAATTACCACCGGCACAAAACGCAGCAATTTGCGCGCCATTTCTTCGCTCGATTCGCCGCTTACCAGCATCGCCGCTTCTTCTTTATTAACCAATAATACCTCGACATCTTCAAATAATGTTTTGAGTTTTTGCGTCTGTTTTAGCTCGCCTTTTCCCGGATTAAAGCAAATTTTCATGCCTTTTTTGCGCGCTTGGTGAAAGATTGTGTCGAGCGCCTCCATGTTGCCCGCCAAACTCGAAACGTACAGCCAATCGGCTGCCACATCGGCAATCACAAAATCGTTTGGATTGTAATGCGTACTTGCGCCGCGGTAGGTTAAAATTGTGCGCTCGCCATTTGGCGCCAAAAGCAGCACAGAATAGCCCGTTTTGTATTTTTGCGAATAGCTCACGCGCGACGTATCTACGCCC
>CAMEGH010000021.1 GCA_945916045.1 uncultured Candidatus Saccharibacteria bacterium | reverse complement strand
AGAAACAACCACTGGTGGTAACGCGCTGAAGTTTTATGCGTCGGTACGTTTGGATATTCGCCGCATTGGCCAGATTAAGGTGGGCGATGACATTAAGGGAAATCGCACCAAAGTGAAAGTGGTGAAAAACAAGATTGCGCCGCCATTTAGGATTGCTGAATTTGACATTATGTACAACGAAGGTATTTCGAAGACAGGCGATATTCTTGATTTGGCAGTGCAGCACGGTATTGTTGGTAAAGCGGGGGCCTGGTTTGATTACAACGACGAAAAAATCGGCCAAGGTCGCGACAAAACCAAAGACTTTTTGAAAGAACATCCAGACATTTTGGCCGAAATTGACGCCAAGGTGCGTGAAAAGGTCGCGGCAGAAGACGCGTAATGCAAAAGCCAGAGCAGTCTGGCCTTTCGAAAATCACCGGAATAAGTGTCCAGGCAAAAAACAAGAATCGCGTTAACGTTTCGGTTGACGGGAAGTATCGGTTTAGCCTGGATATTTTTCAGGTGGGCGAACTTGGCGTAAAGCTCGGCAAAGAGGTGACTGAAAAAGAGCTGCTTGCGATTGAAAGCGAAGGGCAGTTTAGCAAACTCTACGCGAGGGCGCTGGAATATTGCATGATACGGCCGCGTTCGACCAAAGAAATGCGCGATTATTTATGGAAGAAAACGCTGAGTAAAAAATACAAAACCAGAACGGGTGATATTAAAGACCGACCCGGTGTGGCACCCGAACTCACCGAGCGTGTGCTGGCGCGCTTGGTTGAAAAAGAGTACGTGAATGATGAATCGTTTGCGCGCTGGTGGGTGGAATATCGTAATCAAACCAAGGGGACGAGCTTGCGCAAACTGCAGGCAGAATTAGCCGCCAAGGGAATTTCGCGCGACATCACCGAAAGAATATTTGCAGATTCGAGCCGCAATGACGACGATGAACTACAAAAAGTCATCGCTAAAAAGCAAAAACGCTACCCGGATCGCCAAAAGTTTATGGCGTACTTACTGCGTCAAGGCTTTTCGTATGACAGTGTAAAACGCGCGTTTGACGCCAAAAGTGACTACGACGACTAGCCTATTCTTTTGCGGTAATTGTTTCTGGTTGCGGGTCGCGCTGTGGCTTGCGAAACGGATTGTCCATCGGCTGGCTGCGCTTTTTCTTTGCGGCATCTGTTTGCTTTATGGCGGTGCTGCGCACGACAATTTGCTTGTCTGTGACGTCGACAATTTGCGTACGTCGAATCAAAAGTTCGGTGTCGCCAAAGCTCATCAAAAGTGGGCGATTGACGCACAGTTGTTCAATGCGGAAGGTGTCGGTGTTAAAAATTGTGTCGTACACTTTGCCTAATTTTTTGCCCGTTTCGTCTACCACTTGTTTATCAACCGGCTGAAATCCGTTGTTGTAGAGTTCTTTAATCGCAATTACATCGTCAAGCCCAATGCATTCGTCGCTCGAATCAATAATAAAACCAATACTGCTAAGCTCACGGATATCTTCAATCCGCAAGAATGACGGGTGTTCGTCTAAGCTTTCGCCGCCAAGTTCAAGCGCAGCAATCTGCAATGTATCAGGGTCGATAAGCAAGCTTTCAGAATAGGCAATTTCCTCTCCTGTTTGCAGGCTCATGATGGCAAGACTCAGTAACTGTGATGTGCGAAGTAACATACTACTAGTATATAGCGTTTGAAGGGTTTACTCAACAAACGGGTTTACGCGACCAGGCTCATTTGGAAAGGTAAGATTTGGCGCTTGATCACTTTCGTGCAGTTGTTCAATTTTCTCGGCGGTTTGTGTGTCGAACGAAGACGGAACGGAGCTTTCGACGAGTTCATCGGTTGGCGTCGTCGCTTCTACGTAGGTGTTGAAGCAAAGGTAAATAACGGCTGTCAGTACAATACCAGCAAGAAGTATGAAGGTTACGAGGTTGTAACGGCGAAAGAATTTTTCTACAGGGCTAATTGGTTTACTCATGATTTCCTATACAATTCAAAGGTTAAAGTTGGTGCGTTAACGGCATTGCTTGGTCCATCAGGTGTGTCGCTTGCGCCTGACGAGAGGTTAAGTGACTGCAGGTTGAGCTGTAAAAGATTCCCTTCGGCAAGTTTCACGAAACGTAAGATCGTAGCGTAGTCGACAGGTGTTTCAAGTGACAAGGTGACGGTTTCGGTTGCAGTATTTGGAATTGAAGTGCTGTTTTCGTCAGTAATGCTCTCGCCAGATTGGAACGAGAAGCCGCGTACGTGGATGCCGGTTTGCTCGGCGTAACGGGTGATATCGCGAATGATTTGCGCTTGGTAGTTTTCACCGGCTAAAATCCTGGTAGCACGATCGACCGTTGCACGTTTTTCAGTAAGATGATCGTCAGCACGCGAAAGGCTGTCGAGTGTTTCCTGGCTACTGCTGGCGAGCGTTACTGCTTCTGTAACACTTACCGAGCTATAGGCCAAAAAGCGTTGCCCGATGGCGGTAACAAGTACCTGTGCTCCTAGTGCAAGAAGGAGCGCGACGATTAATATGAGCCGCAATCGTGCCGGCGTGAGTTCTAGTGATCCTAGTCCTGATTTCATTCTACGTTCCCCCGTGGTTGCAATAGTGCATCAGTGTAAGTAAGGTTTAATATTATGGTAAATGGGTAACCGCCGTCTTCGCTGCCTGGGGCTCGACCGTCGTTTATCGAGGCGATGCTAACATTCTCGGCAATTTCTGAAGAGTCAAGCCGATCACGAAGGAGTAGCCCTGCCTCATACGAAGCTGCGCTTGCAGTAAGGGTGGTTGGTTCGCCAATTAAATCAGGGCTCAGTGCAATACTTTGGATAATCGTTCCTTCTGGGAGTTGTTTTGCGAGCGCTACGCTTGCATCTGCGTAAGGGATCTTACTGTCAAAAATCGCTTTGGCGGTTTGAAGATTTTTTGCGTACTCTTCTGATTGGTCACGTATTGCCTGAAGGTTACTTATCTCTTCTTCGTTGGCTTCAGATGTTGCGATGTTCGACATTTCTGAAGTTTTTAGTAATGCAAATGCTGCAATATGCACCGCTACCACTAAGCCAAGTACGATTAGTGCACCGATGACATAACGAAGTAGTAGGGTATTCTGCCGAGCCGCGTTAAGTTGCTTGCTGCGTTCGGGCGGAAGTAGGTTTATCATTGCCAAATCTCCTTGCCGGTAAGGCTTGCTAGTCCTGCCACAGAAATGTAACGTGGACGGAATTGTTTGGTTGGTTGTTCGAGAGAGCCAAAATTAATTGACTGCCACGGGCTTGCTACACGGGCTGGCATAATAAGTTCGTTCGTGAAGTATTCACCGATTCCGGGAACGTTACTGCCGCCACCCACGATGAGCACCTGCTCGACCTTTACTCCTGTCGAAATACGTTCGTCGTAGTAGCGAATAACGCGGCGAATTTCTGAAGCAATTTGCTTGAAGTTCGGCTCAAGTGCATCGGTGATCTTTTTCTGGCGTGGGCCAGGATTAAGACCATTCAATACCTTTAGCTGGTGTGCGTTTTCAAGCGTAACGCCAAGCTGTTTCGCAATTGCAAGAGTGAAAGAGTGCCCACCAGTACTGATGCCACCAGTAACACGGATCGTGCCGCCGTCAAGCACTGCAATGTCAGTTTGTGACTGGCTAATATCAACAATTAACGTCGTAAGGCTGCCGTCTTCCGTTGCCTTTACGAGGCGTGCAACCGAGTTAATACCGGGTTCAATGGCGTGCACCGAAATATTAACACCGTCACAGGCTTGTAGGATGTTGTCGATCATAATGCGCGGCACAGCAGCCATAGTTACGGTAATTGTATCTTTGTCGCGTTCGATAATCTCGTAGTCAATCGAAAGGAGTGAAGCTGGGATTGGCACATACTGACTGACTTCAAGTTCAACTGCTTCGCGAAGATTTTTCTCTGACGAAGATGGAACTGTAAATGTACGTGCGTAAGTACGAGCTGTTGGCAAGCTTACGACGTAATCATCACCTGGCAGTTCGCCAATGACGGATTCCGTGAGGAGCTTTGTCAAGCAAGCGGTGAGATACGTTGGATCCTCTTCGAGCGCTTTTTTCATTTGTTTGCCATCAACGTCAAGTACGCCGTACCCGACAACTTCCTGGCGGACTTCATCAACAGCCATCACCTTAATGTCGGCGGTGTTGATCTCGAGTCCTATGAGTGTTTTTTCTGTGTGGAAAAGTTTTTGCATGCCTACCCTTTAAATTCTGCTTGTATTATAGCATAGCGTTTATGGCTATTCTATAGCTTATTCGATATTTTGTGAGAGTCCGGCAATCGGCAGCATAACACTGGCGGCAATAAGCCCAACCATACCACCCATGAAGACGATCATGACAGGTTCGATAATCGAGTTGATGCCATCGATTGCGACGTCAACCTCTTCTTCGTAGAAGTCGGCAACTTTCAAAAGCACGACGTCAGTTTCACCAGTTTCTTCTCCGACTGAGAGCATTTGCCCTAGGATTGACGGGAAAAGTTCTGGGTCCTCATCGATGATTTTTGAAAGCGGCTCACCATTTTGCACGCGGTCAGACGCGAGCGTGATGGATTTTTCGTATACAGTATTGCCTATTGCGCGAGCAGTAACGTGGAGCGATTCAACCACCGAAACACCAGCGCCAATCAGCGACGAATAGGTGCGCGCAAATCGTGCAACGGCAACTTTTTTGATGATGGTATTAACGAGCGGTAACTTTAGGATAAGTTTGTGGAACTGCGCCTTGCCAGCTGGGGTGCGAACATAATGGAGAAGCGCGTATACACCAGCGCCAAGTGCTGGGAAAAGAATATACCAAAAGTTAATCATAAAGCTACTGATTGCCAACATGGCAACGGTAAGCCCTGGTAATTCCGCATCTGGGCCGCCCAAATCTTGGATAATTTCACCAATTTGCGGGATCACAAAAATCATAAGGCCGAAGAAGGCGATGACTGTAATGAAAAGTAGTACCATCGGGTAGCTCATGGCGCTTTTTACTTTTTTACGAATCGAAGAAGATTTTTCTTGTTGGATGGCCAGTCGCTTCAGGATATCATCAAGAATACCTGCTGCTTCACCGGCGCGCACCATGTTGACGTATACGTCGCTAAAGACGCCCGGATGCTTTGAAAGTGCGTCACCAAGGGCCACACCACCTTCGATATCGGTGACAACTTGCTTGAGTGTCTCTTTGAAGATAGGGTTTTCGGCATGGCTTTGTAGTGAATTAATTGAGCGCACTAGCGGCACGCCGGCAGAAATCATGGCGCTCAATTGGCGAGTGAAGATAACGAGTTCGTCGGGCTTTACGCCTTTTTTAAAGAGTGACCAGCTGTTCTTTTCTTTGGCAATTTTAATACTAATTGGATTGAGGTGCTGCTTACCAAGAAGCGCGATGACGTCTTCGCGCGACTTGGCTTCAATTTCGCCTTCAATTGTTTTACCTTTACTTTTCGCACTTGCCGCGATGTAGCTAAATTTTGTCATGGTTTATTCTTTCGTTGCCCTTAATACTTCTTCGACGGTGGTTTCGCCGCGGAGTGCCTTGATGAGTCCGTCGGTTTGCATCGTGATCATTCCGTCGCTAATTGCTTGATCTTGGATGTCGTTGCTGGTTGCATTGGTAGTGATGAGCTTTTGTATGGCGAGTGTGTTGCTAAGTACTTCGTAGATACCGACACGCCCTTTGTATCCAGCATGTGCGCCGTCCCCTTCGTCATCGGCGTTGTTTCGCCAGAGGAACTTGATGCCAGTTTCGCTTGTTGCAAGTGGTGCGTCGCCACCGATTCCTTCTGATGCCGCTTGCTTTTCAAGCTCGTGAATATGAGCAAAGGTTTTGCCAGGCGGCAAGTTAAAAAGATTAATAATGGCTTGCTCTTCATCTTTACTGGGCGTGTACTGCGTACGTGAGGCGCTGCGCAAACGTCGCACAAGGCGTTGCCCAACGACGGCTTTTACGGTACTGGCGATCAAGAACGGTTCAATGTCCATATCAAGCAAACGCGGCAAGGTGGTTGCGGCGTTGTTGGTGTGGAGTGTACTAAATACTAAGTGGCCAGTCAGGGCAGCTTGCACGCCCAAGTTGGCTGTTTCGCCGTCACGAATTTCCCCTACCATGATGATGTTTGGGTCTTGACGAAGCAATGCGCGCAGGCCGCTGGCGAAGGTCATGCCGGCTTTCACATTGGTTTGTGTTTGATTGACGCCAGGAATTTTGTATTCAACCGGGTCTTCGATGGTAGAAATATTGACGTCGGGCGTGTTCATGCGGCTGAGCACGCTAAACAAACTGGTCGACTTACCAGAACCAGTCGGGCCAGTCACCAAGATCATGCCGTTCGGTTCAGAAAGTGCGTCATTAATGGTCGCGAGCGCTTGCCCCCAGTAGCCTAGCTGATCAAGTGGCAACGCTTCGTTCGATTCGTTCAAAATACGCATAACGGTTTTTTCGCCGTCGGTAATTGGCAATGTGCTGACACGAAAGGCGAATTGCCGGCTGCCAAGGCGGATTTTAAAGCGACCATCTTGCGGTACGCGGCGTTCGTCAATTTTTAGGTTGGAAAGGATTTTAATACGGCTCACCAGTGCGTTGGCGATTTTCTTCGGCAGCTGGTTTACCTCTTTTAGCACGCCGTCGATGCGATAGCGCACTTGAATGTAGTTTTCGCGCGGTTCGATGTGAATGTCGCTGGCGTTTGAGCGAATGGCATATTCAAGCAAAAGGTTGACCGTTTTGGCGATAGGCGAATCTTCGGCAATTTCTTCTTCGCCGACGTTTTCTGATGCCTGGTCTTCAACTTGTTCGTTAACGACCTCGCTTAGTTCTTTATCGACATCTGATCGATATGCGTCAAGCGCTGCCAAAATATTATCGTGTGTACTAACATAAATGCGCGTATTTGTGCCGATGCGTTTTTGCAGGAAGTTGATCGCCTCGATATCATCTGGGTCCTCCATGGCCAAGTGAAGGGTTTTATCCTCTTCAATTTCAAACACAATACAGTTATATTGGCGGGCAATATGTTCGGGGATTTTTTCGAGCGCTTCATCGGTGATTTCTTTCGGATCGATACGAACAAACGGAATCGATGAATATTCAGAAAAAAGCTTCGTTAAGTCTTCGTTCGAGATAAGTTCTTTGCGCAGCGCAAGTTGCTGCATCGGCATTTGTAGCGATGCACTTTCTTGTTCAAGCTCGTCAAGCTGATCCGGCGCCAGTGTGTTATGCATTCCCATGATTGAGCGGAATGTCTTGTCTGAAATACGCATAGTGCTTACGCTAAAGTATAACGCAGTGCGCGGGCTTTTCATAGTATTTTTCGATAGATAAAATATGCCGCTCGAGATACAGAGGTGATATACTAGAAACAGACATGCAAATACACGGCGACGCTGCGATGCAGCAATTTGGCGAAAAACTTGGCGCGCAGCTTCGGGGCGGCGAGGTGTTTGAATTGATTGGCGACGTTGGTGCGGGCAAAACCACGTTTACGCGCGGATTGGCAAAAGGCTTGGGCGTGAGCGAGCAAGTCCAAAGCCCGACGTTTACGATTAGCCGCGAATACGACGGGCGCGATAATTTAACCTTGGTGCATTATGATTTTTACCGCTTGAACGAAGCGGGCATTATGGCTCAAGAACTTGCCGAAACGGTGGCAAATCGCCAAAATATTACCGTGATTGAATGGTCGGGCGTGGCGTCTGACAGTTTGCCGCGCGAACGCGTGGTGCTGCGGATTTTGCCGGTGGCCAAGGACGAAAACGCCCGCGAAGTGCAAGTTTCGGGCGAAGGCGAATTTGCCACGGAGGTCACGCGTGTATTTACTGCTTGATACCAGCACGCCAACCTGCAAAATTTGGCTGATTGACGGCGCAAAAACGCATTCGTACGAATGGCTGGCCGAACGCACGATGGCCAAAGGGTTGCTGCAATTTTTGAGCGAAAAAGTTGCTGCGCATGATGGCGAACTTAAGACCTTGGCGGGTATTGGTGTGTTTTGTGGGCCGGGCAGTTTTACGGGCCTACGAATTGGCGCGGCCACGGTAAACACGTTGGCGCAATTTGCGCAAATTCCCGTGGTGGGCGAAACGGGCGAGGAATGGCGCAAAAACGCTCTGGCGCGCTTGCAAAATGGCCAAAACGACCGCGTCATTCTGCCCGAATACGGCCGCCCTGCGCGCATTACCCAGCCAAAGAAGTAGCTTGCGCATTATACACAAAAAGCGCTACAATAAAAGGAACGTTCTTATTTTGTAAGAATTCGTTATTAATTGAGTGAACTTTTGCCTGATTCCGGCCTGAATACGACGCGATGACACCGAACGAAACGGGATTATTTGGCAAAGAAAGGATGAAATATGATAGAGATGATTGCTCTAGCGGCCGCAGGAGTTCTTGTTGGCGTTGGCGGCGCGGTTGGCTACGAGCGAACGCAGCGCGCAAAAGGCAAAACCAAGGGCGA